>DASYTX010000015.1:0-4193 GCA_036001865.1 Terriglobales bacterium | reverse complement strand
GTCCTGGGGCAGGTCTTCTTTGATGCGGCGGTAGAGGAACTTGTGCTCGAGGAAGAGCACGGGGTTGTTATCACGGATAGCGGATTTGATGAGCCCTTTGGCGTCGTAAGCCGTGCCGGGCGCGACTACTTTCAGGCCGGGGGTGTGGACGAAATACATCTCCGGGTTCTGCGAGTGGAAGGGGCCGCCGTGTACGCCTCCGCCGCAGGGACCGCGCAGCACCACGGGAGCGGGTGCGCCCCAGCGATAGTGCGACTTGGCCAGCAGGTTCGTGATCTGGTTAAAGGCGCAACTGATGAAATCAATGAACTGGAACTCGGCCACCGGGCGCATGCCGGTGAGCCCGGCGCCGAATGCGGCGTTCACGATGGCGGTCTCAGCAATGGGCGTGTCGATGACACGCTCCGGCCCGAAGTGATCAATAAATCCGTCAGTGACCTTGAAAGCGCCGCCGTAGATGCCGATGTCCTCGCCGATGCAGAAGACAGCAGGGTCGCGCTCCATCTCTTCCCAGAGTCCCTGGCGGATGGCTTCGAGATAGGTGACGGCTGGCATTGAAACCGTTAAACTCCTGAGGGGCGGAGCTTCAGCCCGCCATTAGAGTAGGGCATGGCCAAGACAGCCGCTGTTAAGAATGCGAAGGGGAAAGATAAGCTCTCCCGACTTCTCGGTCGCGCCGAACGCGGAGAGCGCGTGGTCCTGCGCCGTGGCCGCAAGCCGGTTGCTGCTGTCGTCCCCATCCAAGACCTCGACTTTCTCGAAAAACTTGAAGACAGAATGGATGTTGAAGAGGCACGTCGGCGGCTGAACGAACCTACTATCCCTTGGGAGCAAGTAAAGCGGGAGTTGGGACTGTAGCGCCGCTGATCTGAATGCGCTACACCATCGAGATCACAAGCTCTGTACATCGTGAACTGCGAGCGCTTCCCTCCAAAATGCGCGAGCGCATCGCGGCGAAGATCGAGGCACTTGGTCACAACCCTTTCCCGCCAGATGTCAAAAAACTTAAAGGTGAACCGGCCCATTTCCGGGTTCGAGTGGGGGACTACCGCGTCATCTACCGTGTACATGGTGACGTGCTCGTCATCGTGATCGTGCGCGTGGCGCATCGACGCGAAGCTTATCGCTAGACGGCTCCCATCTCAGCACGGCTACGTCAGGTGCACCGCCGCTTCGTTTTGCCCCGGCTTCGAACCGGCAGTGGTCGTCCGCTTTGCCGCCTTCAGCCCATACTTTGGCCGGATCTCATGGCACCCCTCGCAGTACACGCCACCTACCGCCGTCTCTGGCGCCGGCATGGGTGAGGCCTCTGCCGCTGCGCGGTCTGCTTCGAGCTCCCGCTCAACGTCGGCGATCAGCGCCTTGTTCTCCTCCGGAGTCAGCCACTTCTTTGCCTTCACCAGGTAATCTTCGAAGCGCGCGATCGGGTCACGCTTCTTCCAGAACTCGAACTGTTCGCGGGGCACATATTGCGCAGCGTCATGGATGGCGTGGCCCTTCATGCGCATCATCTTGGCTTCGATCAGGGTTGGGCCTTCTCCGCGGCGCGCACGCTCGCAGGCTTCATGACAGACGTCGTATACCTGGCAGGCATCGGTGCCGTCGACAATCACCCCGGGAATGCCGTAGGCCACGGCGCGATCGGCCAGGTCTTTGATAGCCACCTGGTAGTCCGCGGGCGTCGAATATCCCCAGAGGTTATTCTCGACAATCAGGACCAGTCCCAGCTTTCGAACCGCGGCAAAGTTCAGGCTCTCATGGAATATTCCGGTGGACTGGCCACCGTCGCCAATGTAGGTCATGCAGGCGATGTTGCATCCCTGATAGCGGGCGCCCAGGGCCACACCCGCCATCACGCCGATCAGTTCGCCCAGCATGGACGTGGGCGCGGCCACGTTACGCTCCACGATGTCGCCGAAGTGTGAAGAGGCATCGCGGCCCGCGGTCGGCGAATCTGCCTTGGCCATGTACTGCCGCATGATGTCGCGCGCGGCGAAGCCCTTCACCAAGAGCGACCCCTGGTTGCGGATCATGGGCGCCAGCCAGTCTTCTTTACGCAGGGCGAAAGCCGAGGCGCACGAACACGCTTCCTGCCCCAGACCGAAGTACACCCCGCCGACGACCTTGCCCTGCTTGTAGAGATTCTCGAGCACCTGCTCCATGCGCCGATTGAGCAACATCCAGCGGTAGATTGCGATGTGCCGCTCGCGGGAGAGATGCTTCGATTCGCGGATCGGTGGGATCGGCGCGCTCAGATCGCCGCGAACTTCATAACGGACCTGGCCGTTGCGCGTTACCTCGACAATGCGGTGTTCTGGTGCCTCCAGCCGGTAATCGAGGATTCCGTAACGGCTGACGCGGGGCTGGGAGTCGCTCTGCAAAGCCTTGCCGTCCTTGCCTAGACTTGCAACGCGGGCATGGTAGGCGCCCATGTTCTGCCCCGAGCCCTTGTTGTGCTTCCCCGCTTTTTTTCCTGAATTTCGCACCACAGTTCGCCCGTCGCTCTTCTACCGATTCAGCACCGAAAGATAAGCGCGCCACGGCCCGACATCGTCGCCATATCGCTTCGCCATCACGCGGCTGATTTGCACGATGTGCGTCAGGTCGTGCACCACCCAGGTCGCCAGCAATTGCCCAAGTGTGACCGTCCCCAGAGCCGGATGCGTGCCTTTGACCGCGAACTGCTCCGGCCGCAGCGCCAGCCTATTCAAATCCAGGACGTTCTCCGCCCGCAACCCGCTGAACTCATCAAGCAACTGTTCCAGCGTCTTGCCCTTGCTATTCTCGAATTGTGCAAAGCGATCGAACGGGTCGAACGGACGGGACTCGCCCTGCTCCAAGATGATGCGCAGCCGCGGCATCCAGTCGGTCAGTTCGCCGTGGATCAAGTGGCCGACTACGTCGAAAGGACTCCACGTTTCCCGCCCTTCGGTGGCGCGGATCCAGCCTTGGGGAAGCCCACGCAGCATCGTGTTCAGCGTGGCTGGGGTCCTGGTGAGTACCTCGACGGCCTCCGCCAACTGGAAATGCATCGCTATCCCTTCACGCCCGGAAGCTCTCGTCTTCCAGCATTTCGCGCAACTCTCGCGGTGGACTCATGGGCACGCCCACAGCCCGACCGAGCAGGGCGTCCAGCGTGTCCACCCAGACGATCTGCCGGTTGAACACGCGCCCGAAGTTCCGCGTCACCGGCTCCGCAACTTCATGCAGCGAGGGCGCTGCTCTTCCGCTCGCCTCGACTTCGCGCGCCATGGATGTCACCGCCTTGTCGGCGATACCGCAGGGCACGATCAGATTGAAATAATCCAAGTCCGTCGCAACGTTCAATGCGAAGCCGTGCGACGTAACCCCGCGCGAGATGTGCACTCCGATCGCCGCAATCTTCGCTGCCTGCCTTAGCGACTCCGTGCCCTCGTGCCTCCCTGGTGAGTCCGACTTCGTCCACACACCGGTGAGGCCCGGCACCCGTTCTGCCGCGATGCCCATGTCCGCACACGTGCAGACCAACACTTCCTCCAGGCGGCGTACGAATTCCACGGCGCCGATGCGTGGCGTGAACGCGCGCAGATCAAAGATGGGATAGCCCACCAGCTGCCCGGGCCCGTGGTAGGTGACGTCGCCACCGCGGTCGCACTCGAACAGCTCGACGCCCTTGGCAGCCAGCGCCTCTTGGGGGGCCACAACGTGCTGAGCCCTGGCGTTCCGTCCCAGCGTGATCACCGGGGTGTGCTCGAGCAGCAGCAGGACGTCGCCTATCCTGCCCGCCTTGCGGTATTCGACCAACGTCTGCTGCAACCGCAGCGCGGTGGCATAGTCCACGCGGCCGAGTTGGACGACGGAGATGTTCACACGTTGATCGCCATCCCGTACACGCTGTTCACCGCGTCCAGCATGCCTTCGGCCAGCGTGGGGTGTGCATGGACGGTGAACATCAGGTCATCCACCGTGGCCTCCAGTTCCATGGCCGCCACCGCTTCGGCGATCAGCTCCGTCGCCTGCGGCCCGATGATGTGGACGCCCAGGATCTCTCCATACTTGGCATCGGAGACCACTTTGATGAAACCCTCGTGCGAGCCCACAATGCTGGCCCGCGAATTGGCCGTGAACGGAAACTTGCCTACCTTGATCTCCCTCCCGCTCTCCCGCGCCTGTGCCTCGGTCAGCCCCACGCTGCCGATCTCGGGATGACAGTA
>DASYTX010000014.1:0-3455 GCA_036001865.1 Terriglobales bacterium | reverse complement strand
TTCGGGCTTCGTTGCAATCGTCGCTGCTATTCTCCAAAAGCGCGTGAAGAAGGCCATCGACACAAAAAAAGAAGGGCTTTTATGAAAGCGAAAATATTATTCGCAACCTTACTGAAGCTGGCGTTGTTCACCTCTGGCTACGCGCAGCCGCTGGACAAAGCCAAACTCGACCAGTTTTTTGACCGGCTTGCCGAAAAGAGGAAGGCGATGGGGAGCCTCGTCATCGCCAAAGACGGCAATGTTCTTTACACCCGCGCCATCGGCTACAGCCAGATCAACGGACCCGAAAAGAAACCTCTGACTGCGGCGAACAGATTCCGGATCGCTTCGATCACAAAAACGTTTACCGCCGTGATGATCCTGCAGCTTGTCGAGGAAGGAAAACTGAAGCTGACCGACACCCTCGACAAGTTCTTCCCGCGGGTTCCAAACGCCCAGAAAATTACCATTTTACCCCCGTAAATAGAGCAGGAATCGTTCGATTCCGACCTCCGCCTCCAAGTTCTGATAGGGTAGTGAAGGATTACCGCCGAGCAGTGGGGGAGTACGCGGTTACTGGCGCATCGGCTGCTTCAATCTTTTTCCCTCGCTCAAATTCCTCCAAGCAATCTGGCTGCAAGACCTTTTGAAAATCTGCGCGCGCGCTGGCGAGGGATGAAAACCGACCCTCGCCTCAGCGTAAAAGGACATAGCCGCACACTCCAAAGCCGCTCGGCGGCCTGCTGCGTTAGCACCGTCGAGAAGCCGCATGAAATCGCACCCGCGCGAGTTCCTGGACAGTACGGGACGACGGGTCTCACTTCTTCCCCCCCTTCATTTGCCCGAGATTGGAGGCATTGCATTGCCAGAAGCCGGTTGCTTTGGTAAGCTCGAGGCCTTCCACATGTACGAGCGCGACCATTCGCAACTTCGGGATGACATGCAGGGCCGGTTCACACCGGCTCAGCAGGCACTTGATGTCATCGCGTCGAGCTGTAATTGGCCTGCGCGACAATCTCATTGTGCGCGGCGCTCGCTTCTCCGGTTGCGCAGTAAATCGTGAGTGACGTCACTCACATTCTCGATCGGGTACAGCAAGGCGACTCCAAAGCTGCTGGCGAATTGCTTCCGCTGGTCTATGAAGAATTGCGCAAGCTTGCCGCGGCGCGCATGGCACAGGAGCAGGCCAATCATACGCTTCAACCCACGGCCCTGGTCCACGAGGCGTGGCTGCGGCTGACGGGAGAGGAACACGCGTCTTTTGACAGCCGCGGTCACTTCTTCGCCGCGGCCGCCGAGGCCATGCGGCGCATTCTCATCGAGAACGCCCGGAGCAAGGGACGCCTCAAGCGCGGCGGCGAGTGGGAACGCATCGACCTGGAACACCTGGATGTGGCGGTCGCGACCGACGACGACACGTTGCTCGCCGTCCACGAGGCTTTGGAAAAGCTGGCGGTCATCGATCCAGTGGGCGCAAAGCTGATCGAACTCCGATTCTTCGCCGGACTGTCGAATGTGGACGCCGCCAAGGTACTCGGCCTGGCGGAACGCACGGCCAAGCGAACCTGGGCCTACGCCCGCGCCTGGCTGCACGAAGAGCTCACGAGGAAACAATAGCGACCATGCTTGTCACGCCGCGCTTGATGGGTGCCCGTGGCAAAGATGAATTGCCAAACGACGCCGGCCCATCCCGGTTGAAAACGGCGCATTGAGTTAATGGCACCCATTCTGGAATGAATCCGAAGCTTCGATGAACCGGGAAAAAGAAATCTTTGAACAAGCGCTCGACCTGGCTTCGACCCAGGAGCGAGTGGCATTCCTCAAGGGAGCCTGCGGGGCCGACGCGGCGATGCTGGAGCGCTTGTTGAGCCTGCTCCGGGCCAGCGAAGGGGCCGAGGACTTCCTGCCCGAAACGCCGCAGGTGGTCGGGACGGCCAAGCTCAATCTCAGGGGGAACCGCGACGAGGCGATTGGCTCGCGCATCGGCCATTACAAGCTGCTCCAGAAGATGGGCGAAGGCGGATGCGGCGTTGTCTACATGGCCGAGCAGGAGCAACCGGTCCGTCGCCGTGTGGCCCTCAAGATTATCAAGCTGGGTATGGACACCCGGTCGGTCGTCGCCCGCTTTGAAGCCGAGCGCCAGGCCCTGGCGATGATGGATCACCCGAACATCGCCAAGGTGTTTGAGGCCGGTACCACGGAAAAGGGCCGCCCTTACTTCGTCATGGAACTGGTGCGCGGCATTCGCATCACCGATTACTGCGACGAGCACCAGCTGACCACGGTGGCGCGGCTGAATCTCTTCATCAACGTCTGTCAGGCGGTCCAACACGCCCACCAAAAAGGGATCATCCACCGCGACCTCAAACCCTCGAACATCCTGGTGACCGTGCACGACAAGACCCCGGTGCCCAAGGTGATCGACTTCGGCATTGCCAAGGCCATCGAGCAGAAGCTCACCGACAAGACCCTCTTCACCGAGTTGCACCAGTTTATCGGCACGCCGGCCTACATCAGCCCGGAGCAGGCGGAGATGAGCGGGCTGGACATCGACACGCGCAGCGATGTCTACAGCCTGGGCGTGTTGCTGTACGAATTGCTGGCCGGCAGCACTCCCTTCGACACCACGGAATTGTTGGCCTCGGGCCTCGACTCAATGCGGAGGACGATTCGCGAGAAGGCGCCGCCCCGTCCCAGCACGCGGGTGGCGACACTCGGAATCGATCAACTCACCACCACCGCAAAACGCCGGGCTTCCGAAGCGCCCAAGTTGATTCATCTGCTCAAGGGCGACCTCGACTGGATCGTGATGAAGTGCCTGGAGAAGGATCGGACCCGCCGTTACGACACGGCCAATAGCCTCGCCGCCGATCTGAAGCGCCACCTCAACAGCGAACCGGTGGAAGCCCGGCCGCCGAGCCAGTTGTATGAATTTCAGAAGCTGGTCCGCCGGCACAAATGGGGCTTTGTGGCAGCAGCGGCGTTCATTGTCGTGCTCCTGACGGGCACGGGCGTCAGCACCTGGCAGGCGATTCGGGCCAGTCGTGCCGGGACCGCGGAGAGAGAGCAGCGTCAAGGGGCCGAGGACGCGCGGGAGCAGGCGGTGGGTGACCGCGACCTGGCCCTCCAGGCGGAAGAGCAGGCCCGGCACCGGCTGTATGATGCCAGGCTGGCCCAGGCCCAAGCCAGCCGCTGGAGCGGGCGCGTCGGTCAGCGGTTCGAGAGCATGAAAGCCCTGAAAGAAGCGGCCCTCATCGCCCGCACGCTGCCGGATACTGACCAGCGGCTGAGCGAGCTGCGCGACGAGGCCATCGCCTGCCTGGCCCTGGCCGACGTGCAGCTTGTCAAGGAATGGGAAGGCATGGAGCCAGGATCCCGACAAGGCGTCTGCTTCGACGTCGACCTGGCGCATTACGCCCGCATGGACGCCAAGAGCGGCGACGTCAGTATCTGCGCTGCAGCGGACGGCCGCGAAC
>DASYTX010000013.1:0-1920 GCA_036001865.1 Terriglobales bacterium | reverse complement strand
CGTGGCCAGCGAGTACAACCAGCGCGCACACCTGTTGTCCGGAGCGCTGGATGATGCCCTCCGCGAGGCACTGCGCGAAGACCGGCTCGCCGGATAAATAAGCCCGCTCCCCTTCATGCCAGAAGTCTGGCCTCTATCCTTTAACGCTTGACGTTGTAAGGGCTATCCGCAATGGTGCGGTGCTGGTCGAGCCACGCCGCCGCGGTTTGGGCGTCCTTCACTTCGCGGCGCAGAATCGCCAGCACGAGGTCATGCGTCAGCACGGTGTTGAATCCCGTGTCAGAGGAAAGCTGTGTCTTCTGCCCGGGCATCTTCAGCAGGAATGGCACGCGGTGATCGACATGGCCGGAGAAGACGGCGTCCTCCTCTGCGGTCCAATAACGTTTGCGGCTCCAGAACTCCGCCCTCCACCAGTGATCGCCGCTGACCAGCACAGCGGTTTCCTCCCATAGGTGTGCAGCTTCCATCGCAGCGCGCAGTTCGCCCAGCATACGGTCGGTGAGCTCCAGGTTATCCAGAAAGCTGCTGCCCGCGCCGACTGAAAAATCGTCTCTTTCACGGTCGTAGATTCCAAACGGGTGTGGTACAGGCAGGTGCACAAGAACCAGATCGAAAGCAGGATCGGCTGCGGCTTTCTTGCCCTGCTCGAGGATTGCCACTACATCGTTGATCTCATCGCGCCGCGCCGCTGGGTTCTGGAGTTGGGGAAAGCGAGGCACCAGGAAGTCGAGGCCGAGGGTGGTGGTCAGCACTTCCTTAAGCTGTTGCGCCATGCCTTCCACCACGCCGGCCTGGCGGCGCAGCGCCCCGAAAAGAATGGATCCGTCTTGCCACGAGCAGGAATTCAGGCTCCCTGCGATCACCCGGCAGTAGGGCTGGTACCAGCCGGAAAGCGCGGTGTTGAAACCTGCCGCGCGGGCCGCGGAGAACACGTTCGCTTCCTGGCTCCAGCGTACTGGCTTCTGTCCTTTGCTGTAGGTGATCAGCAGGTCGCTAGTACCGGAGGGCTCAGCCTTGTAGATCAGCTTACCGGTGATAAGCGCCGGCATCGCCAATTCGGTCATGCGGCCGGGAGGGTAGGCGTGGGTGGCGTACAGAGTCTGAGCGCGCAGACGGTCCAGTTCCGGCATTTTGACGGAGGCTGGCCGTTGATCAAAGGCGGCGCGCTGGTCGAACTCGTCAAAGACAATCCACAGCACGCGCGGGGCCTTGTTCCTGGCGGGCAGCGCGGGCGCAGCCAGCTGATCGGCGAACGATGCTCGATTCATGCGGACCCACAACCACACGCCCTGAGCGAAGGTCACCAGTACGAACGGCGACGCTATCAAAAGCAGGACCGCCGCTATGCCTACCAATTTTCTATTCCAGCGGGACAGGGCGAAGATAGTGAGCGCCAACGCGACAGCCCAGAGCATCAACCCCAACCAACCAAGTCGGCGGTGCAACGCTGCTGCCCAACGAGTCAGTCCGATATTGAGGAAGAGGACCATAAGGAATACCCACTGCGCAAACCGGATGGCCGTCTGTCTGCCCGAGCGTTTTGCCCGGAACACCGCCAGCCAGAAACCCAGAGCGAGCAGCAGGACGTTGGCGAAGAGCGCAATCAGTTGCCCGTTGAGAGGACCTTTGGAGTAGTAGAGGGCCTTGTCCCCCTCAAGTAGTTCCTTCCAGATTCGGATGAAGGAGATGTTGGCCAGCGACAGCGCGATCAGGAAGTTGCGGGCCACCGTTCAGGGTCTCGTCTTTTTGCGCAGCAGGTAGAGAGCGCGCGTGGTCTGTTGTTGCTTGCGGACCGTGTCGAAGTGCCGGGCGCAGACGGCCTCGAAGTAGGCCTGGGTGAAGTCACGATGCAGTTCCTCGCGGCCGCGGGTGAGGCGGCGAAACATCGGGTCCTCGCTCGAGACATACTCGATGATCAGC
>DASYTX010000012.1:0-4548 GCA_036001865.1 Terriglobales bacterium | reverse complement strand
CCGGGCTGGACCCAGCGCGGCGTATAACTGCGGGTGACGTGGCCTTCCGCATAGCGCCGCGCATCAACGCCGCCGGCCGCATGGACATCGCCCAGACCGTCGTCGAGTTGTTCTGCACTCGCGATGAGGACCGCGCGCGCGAGCTGGCGCAGAAGCTCCATCAGCTCAACGCCGACCGCCAGGATGAAGAACGGCGCATCATGGCGGAAATTGAGGCGCGCATCGAAGGCGAGCCGGCGCTGCGAGAGGCCTTCTGCATGGTGGTGGATGGCGAGGGCTGGCACCGCGGCGTCATCGGCATCGCCGCCACGCGCGTAGTCGAGCAATACGGGCGGCCTGCCATCGTGGTCACGCGCGAGGGAGAAGAGGCCCACGGCTCGGGCCGCTCCATTCCCGCTTTCCACCTGCTCAATTCGCTGGAGTCGTGCGCCCACCTGTTTACCCGCTACGGCGGGCACGCTCACGCGGTCGGATTTGCGCTGCCTGCCAATCGCATTCCCGAGCTGCGCGCCGCACTCGACGGTCACGCTCGCCAGCGGCTCACCGTCGCTGACTTCGAGCAGCTCCAGGAAATCGATGCCGAGGTTACCCTCGACCAGATCACGCCGGAGTTCTACTGTGCACTCGACCAGCTCCAGCCTTTCGGGATGGGCAACCGCGCCCCCGTCTTTGTCGCCCGCTCCGTGAAGGTCGTGATCCCTGCGCAGATATTGAAAGACGAGCACCTGAAGCTGCGCGTTTTTCAGAGCGGCGGGCCCCAGGGCGGCCGCGCCCTGGATGCGCTCGGCTGGTGGATGGCCGAACGACTGCAGAGCGATCCGGTGGTCGCCGGCAACGTTCTCGACATTGCTTTCACGATCGAGCGCAATTCCCACCCCGAATTCGCAGGCCTGCAGCTAAACCTGTGCGACTTCCGCCGGGCGGTGGCGGCGGCAGGTTCTGCCTAGCATTCGCGCTGTTGTCATGCTGAGCGAAGCATCCCTAGCATCACCGCGATTGCGACCAATGAGGGTGGCGCTGTTCTTGGTTCGTATCAGGGCACGGCTTGAGCCGTGCCGCCACGTTGTGCGATTGGAACCGGCTTTAGCCGCTGTGAGGCTCTAGTCCTTGTGGTGGCGGATCCACTTCGAACGTTCCATTTGCGGACGAGTACGGGTAGTCCTCTGCCCGCACGGCAAGGTGCCGGACGACAGGATTCTCGTGGATGTACTCACGATGGCGGCCGTACGACTCCGCGTCGAGGATCCGTACCTCTGAAAAGCCTTTCTGCCAGACAGGACTTCTCATGTTCAATTCTTTACCCGCGCGGTAGGCAAAGCCGCCTTTGATGAACTGAACGGCGCGTTCGATACTCAATTCGGCGCCGACTGTGATCAGCGTATGAAAGTGATCGGGCATGACTATAAAAGAGTGCAGGCGGTATTTGTTTTGGCTGCGATAGTGATAGAGAACTTCGATCAACAGTTCTGCAGAGCGTGAGGATTGCAGTAGAGGTCGTTTGCCGCAGGTGGATGAGGTGACAAAGAAAGTTCGGAGGCCCGGATAACGGCACCCGAAGAGGAGTGGCGGTTTGGAATTGACATTGGCTGTGCCCAGCGGCTAAAGCCGGATTCATTCTAGGCCGGTCCGGCACGGCTGAAGCCGTGCCCTGATACGACCCCGATTCCTCGAATATAGACGCTGGTGTGACCGCGATCGACCCCGTACCTGAAGCTTCGAGGATCGCGCATGCCGTCCCACACTCCTGGTTCGTATCAGGCACGCCTCCAGGCGCGCCGCGACGTCGTGCGATTAGAATCCGGCTTCAGCCGCTGAGGGCCTCCCCCACGCGTATATTTGAACCATGGCTCTCAACGCCCGCCGCCTGCGGAGATGGTTTGCCTTCGGCGCCATAGCTGTCTTGGTGATCGTGGCGGCGCTGTACCTCTACGGCCGCATTCGCCTGCTGCGCTCCGTGGGCGAGCTGCCCGGCAAGCTGGGAGTTGAGGTCCAGCAGAGCAGCGAAGGCTTCACGCTGTCGAAATCCGAGGGCGGGCGGACGCTGTTTACCGTCAAAGCTTCCAAGGCGGTGCAGTTCAAGCAGGGCGGGCGCGCGCAACTGCACGAGGTCAGCATCGAGGTCTTCGGGCGTGAGGCCAACCGCCGCGACCGCATCTACGGCTCCGATTTCAGCTACGAGCCGCAGACTGGCGATATTGCCGCCCAGGGCGAGGTCCACATCGATATCGGATTCAAGCAGGGTGCTGGACCGCAGGACGCTGACAATGGATCCATTCACTTCCAGACCAGCGGTGTCGTCTTCAACCAGAAGACCGGCTTTGCCGCCACCAAGCAGCGCATCGAGTTCAGTATTCCCCAGGCCAGTGGCTGGGCCGTAGGCGCCACTTACGACACTCGCAAGGCGCTGCTGACGCTGGAGTCAAGCGTGCACGTGCGCCTGGCGCAAGGCGCGGAAATCGTGGCCCAGCACGGCACCATCACCCGCGACCCGCGCCAGGCCGTGCTCTCGGTGGTACATGTCGAGCAGCCGTCAGGCACGGCGGACACCGACAAGCTCACCATCGCAATGCGCGAGGACAACACCGTGGACCGCATCCTCGCTGCCGGCGATTTCCGCGCAACCTCTCGCGGTTCCGCCCCGGCTGCCGTGCGCTCTTCCCAGGCTGAGTTCTTCCTGGCCAACCATGACGCGCTGCGTTCGGCCGTGCTCACTGGCAGCGTCAGCTTCGAGCAGGGCGGCCAGGCGCCGCTGCGTGCCGCCGCCAAGCGTGCCGTGCTCGACTTTGGCGCGCGCAACCTGATCGAGAAAATCAAGGCGTCCGGCGACGTGAAGGTCGCGCAGACAGGCGACCAGCAGGCCGAACTCGCTGCCGATTGGCTGGACATCAACTTCCGCAGTGGAAAGCCGCAGCGCGCGCAGACCGGCGGCGCGGCCCAGATCGCACTGCGCGCAAAGGGCACGCAAGCCGAGACCGTGGCCACTGCGAGGCAGTTCGAAATGAGGTTTGACCCTCGCGGCCGCATCGCGTCCCTGCAGGGTGCGCCCGATGCCAGGGTCGTCTCGCGCGCCCCAGGTCAGGCCGAGCACACCAGCAGCAGTCGCCAGCTCGACGCCACCTTCAACAACGCCGGGGAACTGGCCACTCTCGTCCAGCAGGGCGAAGTCTCGTATCGAGACGGCCAGATGACCGCCACTGCTGAGAAAGCCACCTTCAACCCCCAGAACGAGACTCTCACGCTGACCGGATCGCCACGGGTGGTGCAGAGCGGGCTGGTGCTCGCCGCAGAAATCATGCGCTTGAATCGCCGCTCCGGGGAAGCCGCTGCCGAAGGCGAGGTTAAGACCACCTACAACGAGGTTCGCCCGCAACCCGGCGGCGCCATGCTGGCCACCGCTGACCCCATTCACGTCACAGCCGAACGCATGACCGCCAATCGCAACGTTGCTGTCGCCCGCTATAGCGGGGGCGCGCGCCTATGGCAGGGCGCAAACATCGTGGAAGCGCCGGTGATCGAATTTGACCGCGACCGCCGCAGCATCGTGGCCTCCAGCAGCGGAGCAAGGCGCGTTTTGACCGTCTTCGTCCAGGACAACCGGACTGGTCGCGCCACTCCGGTGACCGTGACGGCCACCCGGCTCAGCTATGAAGATTCAGAGCGCCGGGCGCAATTCGAAGGCGGGGTGATCTTGAAGGGTGCGGACGTAAGCATTACCACCGACCGTGCCGACGTCCGCCTGCAACCTCGGGGCCAAAAATCGGGAGCAGCAACGGCCAGCCAAGTAGAGGAAATCACGGCCGTCGGCCGCGTAGCAATCGAACAGCCAAGCCGCAAGGCGACCGGCGAGCGTTTGATTTACACGACTTACGACGGTAGGTTCGTGCTGACCGGCGGTCCTCCCAGCATTTTTGATGCCGAACACGGCAGAATTTCGGGCGATTCGTTGACTTTCTACAGTCGCGATGGTAGGGTGCTCGTGGGTAGCCGGGATTCCTCCCGTACCGTTACCCACACACGGGTTGACCGGTAATGACCCTGGCGACGGACGAAATCAGTAAGTCATATCGTGGCCGAAGGGTGGTTAACGGTGTAAGCCTCCAGATCAGCCAGGGCGAAGTGGTGGGGCTGTTGGGCCCCAATGGGGCTGGAAAGACCACCACCTTCTACATGGTTGTTGGTCTCTCTCCCCCCGACACAGGCAGGGTTCTGGTAGACGAGGTGGACATCACCGACGTCCCCATGTACCTGCGGGCCCGCAATTACGGCATTAGTTATCTGCCGCAGGAGCCCTCAGTCTTTCGCAAGCTGACGGTGGAGGAGAACATCCTGGCGGTGCTGGAGGCCCAGCCGCTCTCCTGGCACGAGCGCCGGGAGCGCATGGAGCGGCTGATCGACCAGCTCGGGCTGGGGGTGATCCGCAAGAACCGCGGATATGCGCTGTCGGGTGGCGAGCGGCGCAGAGTGGAGATCGCCAGGTGCCTGTGCATCTCGCCGACCTTCATTCTGCTGGACGAGCCCTTTTCGGGAATCGACCCCATCGCCGTGCTC
>DASYTX010000011.1:0-39865 GCA_036001865.1 Terriglobales bacterium | reverse complement strand
GACTACGCCGAGCGCTACCGCAACCTGCCCGACATACGCATTCTCCCGCCGGAGATGTTCTAGCCTCCTTCAAAGGGGGTCCAGCGCAGTGACCGGCTGGTCCGAGAGTAACCCCGATCCCCCGATCACCGGCTGGCCAGTGCTACAATCCCGCCCAATGTCCACCCACTCGCCCGTGCAGCGCGCCTCCTCGGCGGTAGATCTCGATTGGCGTAGCGTCGCCCGCCTGATCGACCACACTCTCTTGCGCGCTGACACTACGCGCCAGCAGGTGGCGCAGCTCTGTGCCGAAGCTACGCACTTCGGGTTCGCCGCCGTATTCGCGCATCCTACTTACCTGGCCCAAGCGGTGGCGGCGCTACATCTCGCGCCGGTCAAGGTGGGTACGACGGTCGGCTTCCCCCTGGGTGCGGCCCTGACCACCGTGAAACGCTTTGAAAGCGCGGAAGCGGTACGGCTCGGGGCCGACGAGATCGACATGGTGCTCAATGTCGGCGCGCTCAAGTCCGGTGATCGCGTCCTGGTCGAAAGCGACATACGGTCCGTGGCCGAGATTGCTCATCGCGCCGGCGCCATCCTTAAAGTGATACTTGAGACTGCCCTGCTGACCCGGGATGAAAAAGTGCTCGCTTGCGAACTGGCAGTCTCTGCAGGGGCGGATTTCGTCAAAACGTCGACCGGCTTCGCCGGCGGCGGCGCCACTGTCGAAGACATTGCTCTGATGCGCACCGTTGTCGGAGAGCGCGCAGGAGTCAAGGCCTCCGGTGGCATCCGCACCGCAGCCGACGTTGCCGCCATGCTCAACGCCGGAGCCGACCGCCTTGGCACCAGCAGTGGGGTTGCAATCATGCTGGAACTTGGCGCCCCGCCCCTAAAGCAGTGAATAGGGGGAAGTAACAAGAGTCGGCTGCGACGCGCCGCTTTGCAGTTTGAATCCTCCCACTTTCCACTTTTCGCTTTCCATTTTTTGACTCCGCATTGCGCGCCGGTTCATCCCATACATTGACAGCGAGGGGCGACTGCGCCGACTGCTATCATGAGTTCACCCGCAATGAATCCGCTAACGAGCGACAGGGATCCCATTGTCAGTGCTGCAGGCATTCCCAGCGTTGAGTCGTTCCTGCTGGAAGTGGCCGATGTGGTCAACACCACGCTCGACCTGGACACCCTGCTGCAGCGAGTGGCCGAGTTGGTGCGCCGGGTCATCGATTACGAGATCTTCGCCATTCTGTTGCTTGAGCCCAAAACGCAGGAGCTGCGGGTGCGCTTCTCCATCGGTCATCCGCCCGAAGTGGCCGACCGCTTTCGCCTGAAAGTGGGCGAGGGCATCACCGGCCTGGCCGCTCTGCGCCGTGAGCTTGTCCTGGTCAACGACGTCACCAAGGAAGCGCAATACGTGGGCTGCATGCGAGGGGTACGCAGCGAACTGGCCGTGCCTCTGATCGTGAAGAACCGCGTGATCGGCGTCATCGATATCGAGGCGCCGCAGCGCGACTACTTTACCGGAGAGCACGCCCGGCTGCTGACCCTGATCGCTTCCCGCATCGCTATCGGCATTGAGAATGCGCGGCTCTACACCCGAGTGTCACGCCAAGCCCGCACCCTCGGCCTGCTGTTCGACATCAGCCGTGAACTCTCTTCCATCCTCAATCTCGATCAACTACTAAAGCGCATCGGCGAGCGCCTCAACGAAGTCATCGAGTATCAGATGTTTTCCATTCTGCTGCTTGATTCCATGGGCACGCGGCTGCAGCACCGCTTCTCCATGCGGTTCAACGAAAACGTTGCCGTCAAGGAGGAGATCCCGCTGAGTGAAGGCCTGGTCGGCTATGCGGCGCGGCACAAGGAACCGGTGCTGGTTGCCGATGTTACCAAGGACCCCCGCTACATCATGCTCAATCCGGAGACGCGCACGGAGCTGGTGGTTCCGCTGATCTACCAGGACAAGGTCATCGGCGTACTCGACCTTGAGCACACCCGCCGTGGCTACTACAACGAGGGCCACGTGCGCACCATGACCACGCTGGCCGCGCAAATCGCCATCGCCATCGAGAACGCCCGCCTCTACGAACGCATCCTTCAGGAAGAGCGCCGGCTGGAGCGCGACCTGGCCATGGCGCGTGAGATTCAACGGCACCTGCTGCCGCCTTGCTGCCCCATCCTGACGAGCGCACAACTGGCGGCGCGCTTTGCGCCCGCGCACACCATCGGCGGCGACATGTACGATTTTCTGGAATATTCTGGCGGCCGCCAAGCCATTGCTGTTGGGGACGTCAGCGGCAAGGGCGCGCCCGCCGCCCTATATGCCGCCCTCGTCAGCGGCATGTTGCGATCCACCTCTACCAGCGAACCGTCGGCCGCCGAGATGCTCGCCATCCTGAACACCTCGCTCAACGAGCGCCGTATCGAGGCTCACTTCGTTGCTCTGCTCTACGCCGTGTGGGACGACCGCGAGCACGTGATGCAGATCGCCAACTCCGGCCTGCCCCAGCCTATTTTCTGCCGCAACGGCAAGGTCGAGATGATCGACGTCGCCGGCCTGCCCCTCGGTTTGTTCGAGGATGCCGACTATGACGAGCTCACGCTGTCCGCCGAGCCCGGCGATGTCTTCGTCTTCTTCAGCGATGGCATCCTCGATGCCCGCAGCCGCTCAGGGGAACTCTTCGGCCCCGAGCCTTTGGAGCAGATCGTCGCCGCCAACTGCCACCTCTCTGCCGACGACCTGGTGACAGCCGTCTTTGAGGCCGTCAACCAGCATTCTCAAGGCGTCGAGGCCTTCGACGACTCGACCATCGTAGTGGTGAAGATCACTGGCGACGGGGCAACCAGCAAGCGTCTCTCGCGTTAGGCGAAGGCACTCGACTAGGGTGCAGACTGCTCAGCGGCATCTTGCCAGCGCCTGTGTGATAAAAGAATCGAGTGCGCCCTCCCGGCTTCCTTTATCGCAACGGGCAACTTCATTGTGATCGTATTCCGTTGTCCCGCTTAGCGGCAAGGTTCAGCACGCCGCTATATGTATATTCGGCTGCAACCATCCGCGACCGCTTCCGCGCCTTCGATGCGGCGTTCGGGGACCTGCCGCACACCATCTGCTACTCCATAAAGGCCAACTCCAGCCTTTCAATACTTCGCCTGCTGAGCAAACTGGGCGCGGGCTTCGATGTTGTCTCTGGGGGAGAACTGGAGCGCGTGCGGCGCGTCCATCGTCATGCCCTGGCCAATGTTGTCTTCTCCGGGGTCGGCAAGACGGCCGCGGAAATCGATGCCGCCCTGCGTGCGCGCATCCTGCTCTTCAATGTCGAGAGTGAGAGCGAGTTGGCCCTGTTGACTTCCCGTGCCGCGCGCCTGAAGAAAACGGCTCGCATCGCACTGCGAGTAAACCCGCACGTTCCCGCCGAAACTCATCCCTATATCTCCACCGGGCTGCGGGAGCACAAGTTCGGAATACCTATCGAGGACGCGCCCGCGCTATACGCCCGTGCCGCCCGAGAAAAATTCCTCCAAGTGGCTGGCGTGAGCGTCCACATCGGTTCGCAGATCACTAGCCTTGAGCCTTTTGCGCTCACTGTCGAACGGCTTGCGGAGCTTGTCCGCACCTTGCGCTCCAATGGCCATCGCATCATCTACGTTGACGCCGGAGGCGGCCTCGGCATTGCCTACAAGGCAGAGGATTGCGGCCAGCAAGCCGTCTCTGCCGGTGAAGTATCCAAGGAGGCTGATTCGCGCGCGTACGGCGCCGTCGATGATTTCCGCTCCTATGCCGGGGCCGTTCAACGCCCACTGCGGGGCCTTAACGTCCACCTGATTCTTGAACCCGGGCGCGTCCTGCTTGGCCCTGCGGGCGTGCTGCTTACCCGTGTGCTTTACCTCAAGCGTAATGGCGATAAGCGTTTTGTGGTTCTCGACGCCGGCATGAATGACCTCATCCGTCCCGCGCTCTACAATGCCTATCATGAGATCGTCCCCGCGAAACTCCCGGCCGGCGACCAACGATCCACGTCCGCCGATCTCTTCGATATCGTGGGGCCGGTCTGTGAAACCGGCGACTTTTTCGCCCGTGACCGCCGCCTGCCGCAAGTTGCTGAGGGCGATTTGCTCGCCGTACTCGATGCCGGCGCTTATGGCATGTCGCTGGCGTCGAATTACAACTCGCGCCCGCGGCCCGCGGAAGTGTTGGTCGACGGCGCCAGGTCGAGCCTTGTACGACGACGTGAAACCGCGGCCGACCTTGTTCGATGTGAGAGGACCTGATGCCTGAAGATGTAATGGACATCAAGCAGGTGGCTCTGCAGATGCTGGAGATCGCCAAGGGCAATCTGCAGGAGCACGGCAGCCTGCTGCCGGTGGCGTTGCTGGTCACTCCCGATCAGAACCTGGTGACGCCGATGTACTTCAGCAACGAAGACGAGAAAAACCGCGCCTATGCAGAACTGGTAGTGAAAGCCAAAGAACTCCGGGCCATGGCCATTGTGACCATCAATGAGGTGCGCTACGCCAAAGATGACGGAAGCTACTATTGGGGCAAGCTCGAGGCCGAGAAAGCACCCGAGGCCATTCTCGTCACTGTTTCCGGGCCGGGCATCACTAATTGGGAAGGAACCTTGCCGTTCGAGCGCCAAGGCGAGCGTTTCGTGTTCGGAGAATTACGGGAGGAAACCGGCATGCCGCTGCTCTTCCTGGAAGGTTGGGCCAATCAGACGTAGACCTGGTCTGACGGCTGGTTGTGGCGGTGTCGTGTTTGCCAAACCCGTCATTGCTTGTCCCACACCACTTTTCCGTCGACCACTGTCATCAGCACCTTCACGTCCCTGATCGCCACGGGAGGAATGGTGAAGATGTCGTCACTTAGTAGCACGAAATCAGCCAATTTGCCTGGCGCGATGGATCCCTTGTCGCCCTCCTGAAACTCCGCGAATGCCGAACCTGCGGTGTACGCCTCCAGCGCCTCGGTGATGCTGATCTTCTGCTCCGGCACCCATCCTTCCGGGTTCTTTCCATCCAGCGTGGCCCGGGTGACGGCAGCATAGATGGTCTCCAGCGGATTCAACGCCGCGACCGGCCAGTCGGTCCCTAGCGCCAGCCGCACGCCCGAGTCGAGAAAGGTGCGGAAGGCATAGGTAGTCTTGATGCGATCGCCGATGCGCTTCTCCGCCCAGCGCCCGTCGTCGATGGCGTGGTAGGGCTGCACGGAGGCGATCACCTTCTGCTGCGCGTAGCGCGTGAAATCCTTGGCCGCCATGTGCTGCGCATGTTCGATTCTCAGCCGCCGGTCACGCTCCCCGTTCGCCTTCACTACTTGGGCAAACATATCGAGGATAATGGAGTTCGCCTGGTCACCAATAGCGTGGATGCATAACTGCAGCCCCGCAGCATCCGCCTTTCGCATTCTCTCCCGCATCAGCTGCGGAGGATGCATCTCGTCGGACAGCAGCCCGCGCTTGCCCGGCGCGTCCAGAAACGGCTCGAAGAAATACGCCGTACTCGACCCCAGCGACCCGTCTGCATAGCCCTTGAGCGTCCCGGTTCGCAGCCAATCGGAGCCGAAAGCGCGTCGAAGTCCGAGCTTCGCCTGGTCTTCCCACCTTCCAATCGGCGCCGCAGCATAGACTCGCACTGTCAGCTCGCCACGCTCGGCCAGCTCGGCCAAGAGCGCGAACTCCTCCGGCGCGGTACCCATGTCTTGAATGCTGGTAACGCCCAGCTCCGCCGCATGCCGCAGCGCCCGCCGCAACGTCCGCAGCCGCTGCTCGCGCGAGAGCGGTGGGACCACTCGCATCACCAGCGACATGGCCGCGTCCTTCAACAGTCCGGTTGGGTTTCCCGCTGCGTCGCGCACGATCTCGCCACCCGCCGGACTTTTCGTGGAGGATGTAACTCCAGCCTTTTGCAATGCGAGGGAGTTGGCCAACGCCATGTGCCCATCGTAGCGGCTAACGAACACCGGCGTGTCGGACGTTACCGTGTCAATCATCTCCTTGGTTGGCAGGCGCGCTGGTGACCAGTTCTGATCGTCCCAGTTGCCGCCCAGGATCCACTCTCCCGGCCGTGCGCGAGCGCGCCCTCCGATCAAATTCGCGAACTCCTCCGGCGACCTTGTCCGCTTGAGATCGGCGTTGTCCAGCTCGGAGCCTCCAGAGAAGAAGTGCACATGCGCATCGTTGAAACCGGGAACCAGCAGCTTGCCGCGGCCATCCACCACGTTCGTTCTAGCGCCGCGCCACTGGTCGATCTCAGCCGCCGATCCCACGGCCACGATCCTGCCGCCGACTACCGCGAGCGCCTCCGCCGCCGGCTGCGCCTTGTCGCACGTCCACACCTTCGCATTGGTGACGATCAGCTCCGCCGCCGGCCGGCCCTGTGCCAACAGCGAGGAGCTCAGCCCAAGCACATACAAGAAGAGCTGCGCCATGCGCAGCCAACGTTCGGACGAACTTGTCAGTGAAGATTCGTCGATCAACCGATCCCCCGATCCGTCGATGTCCCGATTCTTTATCTTTCTCCCCACTTCAACTTCATCCGCAGGACGTCAAAGAAGGAGCGGTCACCCAGTCGCAGCAGGTGCACCTTGCGCGCCGAGCGCTTGCAGGTGAGTACGTCACCGTCGAGCAGGGGGATACCTACCTGTCCGTCTACAGTCAGGAACGCCTCCTCTTGCACGGTCTTGATCAACACTTTGACTTCATACGTGTCCTTTACGACCAGAGGACGGTTGGTCAGCGTGTGGGGAGAAATAGGGGTGATCAGAAGGGCATCCACGTCCGGAGCGAGGATGGGCCCGCCGGCCGCCAGGGAATAGGCGGTTGAACCGGTCGGGGTGGCGACGATCAGCCCGTCGGCCCGGTAACTGGAAACGAACTGCTCATTGACTCGTATATCGAACTCGATGATCCGCGCCAGAGCGCTCTTGGAGACAACGGCGTCGTTCATGGCATCGTAATGCGCAACCCGTTGGCCTCCTCGCATGAGGTGGCAGTGGATCATGGAGCGCGGCTCTATTAAGCAGCGGTTCTCGATCACCGCTTCCAGAGTGGGATAAAGCTCTGCGACGGGCACCTCGGTGAGAAACCCCAGCCCGCCCAGGTTGACGCCCATGATGGGTATTCCTGCCGGGGCCAGCGCGCGCGCTGCCGCCAGCATGGTGCCGTCACCGCCAAGCACGATGGCGAACTGCGGCTGTTTCTCCGCGAGCTTCTCACGCTCGACCGCCGGACAGTTCGGAACGTAACGCGCCGACTCCGGATCGACGTACACCTGGTACCCGTGGGTACGCAGCCACTCGGCAACCTGCGGCGCGATGCTTTCAACGTCCGGCTTCCCCGGCTTGGACAGGATGGCCGCTGCTTTTTTCTCGCTTGCCAGCGCTTGCTCCTACTAGATCGACTCCACTCTCGCCTGCGTCATACGAACTTCGCGTACAGCAGCCACTCGCGATTGCCTTCAGCGCCCAGAATCGGGGACTCAATCACGTCAGTAAAAATTGCGCCCACTGCCTCTACCGACTGCAGGACTTTTTCCACTGCCCGTGCCTGCGCCTCGGGGTCGCGGACAATTCCGCCCTTGCCCACCAGTTCGCGCCCCACCTCAAACTGCGGCTTCACCAGCACGATGAGCTCGTGGTCTCCAGCAGGCCGGTCACTCTGGATTTGCAACTCCGCCGTCCACTGGCAACTGGCGACCACATTGGGGAGCACGAGTGTAGCAGAGATAAACGACACGTCGATGGACACCAGATCCACCGGCTCGCCCACCTGCTCCGCCGTGAGGTAGCGCGCGTTGGTGCGCTCCAGCAGACGCACGCGCGGGTCCCGGCGCAGGCGCGCATCGATCTGTCCGTAACCCGTATCGACGGCAATCACCCGCTTTGCTCCGCGCTGCAGCAGGCAATCGGTAAAACCGCCGGTTGAGGTGCCGACGTCCATGCACACGCGCCCGCGCACGTTAAGGTGCCAATGTTCTAGCGCGGCTTCGAGCTTCAACCCACCCCGGCTGACGTACTTCTGGCTTTCACCGAGCAGCCGCACCGGCGCGCTGGCATCGACCGCAGCCCCAGGTTTCTCCACCTTCTGCCCATTGACCAGGACCTTGCCCGCCAGAATGAGCGCCTGTGCACGCTCCCGCGAGGCCGCCAGCCCTCGCTCCACCAGCAATCTGTCAATGCGGATCTTCATGCCGGCTCCGCCTACTACCGCCATCGCTGTACCGCACCCTGCTCAGTGCAAGGTGTGAAACTACAAGTTTTCAAATGGGGTTATGGAGAAAAGTCTTCATTTTTCCACAATATTATTCACAGCTATGTTGAAAAACCCATCGGCGTAACTGTTGATTCTGCGGCTACCAGTGCGCTTGTTCTCGGCAAGTCCTCCTTTTCCACATTTCCAATAAGGAAATGTTTGTGGGAGCTCCGGGTTTACCCGTAAAGCAAAGGTGGCGATCCGTGACGACAACCCGGTGATTCGCTCGATCAAAGAAGACATCCCAGAAGACGACTACACCGCGGATCTCTACAAGGCTGCGGTCCGGCGACCGGGATCGGACATCACTGCCATCTCCTACGGCCACACCCTGCAACTAACGCTGCAGGCCGCCGAGCGCATGAAGGAGTTGCACGACGCCGAGGTGGAAGTCGTGGACCTGCGCATCCTTAGCCCGCTCGACAAGAACACGTTTTTGGAGTCGGTCTCGCGCACCAGCCGCGTGGTCATCATCCATGAAGACCATCGCACCCTGGGCATCGGCGCGGAGGTTTCCGCCATCATCGCCGAGGAGGCCTTCGACTGCCTCGACGCTCCCATCGTGCGCGTCACTGCTCCCGATGTCCCGGCTATTCCCTTCTCCGCCCCGCTGGAAAAGTTCTACATGCCGTCGGTGGAGAAAATCATCACCGCCATGGAGCGCACCCTGGAGTACTGAAAATCAAAGGGGCACGAGCTCCGTGCCCTGAGAGCTTCCGCACTTTTCACGACTCGAGCCCCAACCCTCCATCCACTCCCAGCGTTTGCCCGGTGATGAAGTGCGGTCCGGTGGCGAAGAACATCACCGCCGCAGCCACCTCCGCCGGAGTGCCGGCGCGCTTCATGGGTGTTTTGGAGGCAATCTTCTTCAGATACTCGGTGGTCACAGAACTGCCGCTCGAAATCATCCCCGGCGCCACGCAGTTCACCGAGATCTCCGGCGCCAGGGCTTTGGCCATGGTTTCAGTCAGCATGTTGAGGGCAGCCTTGGACGCGCAGTAGTGCGCATGGGTGGCCCAGGGACGCGATCCACCCAGCGATCCCAGATTGATGATCCTGCCCTTGCGCTCGCGCAACATGGGCACGGCTAGCTTTGACACCAGGAACGGACCCCGCACGTTGGCCGCAAACATTTCCTCCCACTGCTGCAGACTGATGTCCTCGAAATCCACGGTTTCGTACACCGCGGCGTTGTTCACCAGCACGTCCAGCCCGCCGTACTCGTGGCGCAGTTCCTTCAGCATCTGCTTGACGCTCTTCTCATCGCGGACATCGCATTTGAGGGCCAGTGCCCGCTGGCCGTCACGGGTCAGGTCGGCCAGGGTCGAGTGTGCCTGCTTCTCCGATTTGAGGTAGGTGATCGCGACATCGGCTCCCTCCGCCGCAAAAGCCAGCGCGATCTCCCGGCCGATGCGCCTCGCTCCGCCCGTGACCAGCACCGCCTTGCCTTTCATGTCCATGGCCCCGCGATTCTACCCGACGGCCGCAGTTCTCTGTAACCTCGCCTCCAGGCGCAGTGATATACACTTTTTGCTGTGCCGCGGCCTCGTTCTGTTGTCCTTTATTCCCGCAAGGACTGCCACCTGTGCGATGTGGTCAAAGAGAATTTGACACGTTTACAGTCCCACGGCACCTTCACGTGGCGCGAAATCGACATCGACTCCGATGACAATCTCCGCCGACAATTTGACCGCGAGGTTCCCGTGGTCTTCATCGATGGCAAAAAGGCCTTCAAGTATCGTGTCGATGACGCGGAATTTCTTCGCCGCCTGGCGCGAGACGAGTAGCGAGTACAGCACGCCCATCGACTCTGCGCGCCATTTACTCCGCCGATGCGTCACGCACCTCAGTGAGCAGTCCCGATTCGCTGGGCTATAATGATTTTTTTGGAGGGCTCACTGGCTACATTGGTTTTGGAAATGGATTTTCTGTTGGCATTCGCAATTGGAGGCGAGATCACCAACCTGCTCCTGCAGAGCGGCCCTGTCGCCAAGGTGGTTCTTGTCATACTGCTGGTGTTCAGCGTCCTCTCTTGGGCCATCATTCTCTCCAAGTGGGTAGGATTGAAGCGCGCCCGTGTGCAGAGCGGACGTTTTCTGCGGGCCTTCCGCAGGGCCGCGCGCTTGCAGGACGTCGCCTCGGTCTCCGAGCAGTTCAAACCTAGCCCATTGGTGCCGGTGTTTGAAGCCGGGTTTGAAGAGTACCGGCGCCAGGTCGGCAACCCTTCGGGTACAGTGAAAAACCCGGTCGCGGTCCAGCGCGCCACGCAAATCGCGGCTTCCGAGGAACTCACCCGCCTGGAACGACGCCTGCCGCTGCTGGCCACCACCGGTGCGGTGACGCCGTTTATCGGCCTCTTCGGTACGGTGTGGGGCATCATCGATGCCTTCCACGGATTGGGGACCGCCGGTGCGGCCACCCTACGGGCTGTCGCTCCTGGGATTTCCGAGGCCTTGATTGCCACCGCCGCCGGCCTGTTTGCCGCCATCCCGGCGGTCATCGCCTACAACCAGTTCACGCACTCCATCCGTGAGTTCGGCGCGCGCATGGATGATTTCTCACTCGAGTTCCTCAACGCCGTGGAGCGTACTTCGGAGACGCGGTAATGGCCTTCACCAACTCCCGTGGGCGCACCCAGTCTTCGCTGTCAGACATCAACGTCACACCCTTCGTGGACGTCGTGCTGGTGCTGCTCATCATCTTCATGCTCACCGCACCCATACTGCAGTCGGGCATCGAAGTGGCCGTGCCCAAGACCCGCACCGTGAAGGAGATCACTGAGGAGCGCCTGGTCATCACCATTGACCGCTCGCAGCGCATCTTCCTGGGCAACGATCCCATCAACATCAACGACATCGGCGCGCGGCTCCGCCAGAAGCTTCGCGACCCCGAGCGCCAGTCCATCTTTCTGCGCGCCGACGAGGATGTCCCCTTCGGCGCCTTCGCCACTGTGATGGATGCCGTCAAGCAAGCGGGCATCACCAACGTAAGCATCGTGACGGAACCGTTGCAGGAGTCGCAGCGCCGTCGCTGACCGGCAACAACCATGGCAGCTAGAGCTGAAATCTTTCTCGAGGCTGAGAACTGGCGCCAGCCCCTGTTGTGGTCGACGCTCTTGCACACAGCCTTCTTTGGGGCGGTACTCGGTTACGCGCTTATCTACGAGGGACGCAGCGGTGAACCTTGGGGAGGGGGAGGCGAGGGCGGCGGCGCTATGAGCGCCACTCTGGTCTCCAGCGCCAGCATTCCTCTGCCTGGCAGCGAAGTGCCTACGAAGAATGTATTGGCAACGGAATCCAAGGGATTGTCGCAGTCCTTGCCGCGGGCGCAGGAAAAGGAGACGGAACCCGAAGCCGTGCCCATCCCTGCTCCCGATGCAAAGATAAAACGTGAGACTCGCACCACCAGCGCTCGCAAGCCTCCGCCGGAGCCGCCGGTAGAAAACGTAGTTCCTTTTGGACAAGGCGGGCCGGTGACTGGCCCCTATGGAGTCTTCAATGCGCGCGGCGCCTCCGGTGGCTTTAGTTTCGGCGGAGGCGGGGATTTCGGCTCGCGCTATGGCTGGTATGTGGACGTGGTGCGCCGCAAGGTATCGGAGAACTGGCTCAAGTACGAGATTGATCCCAACATCTCCTCGGCCCGCCGCGTGTACATCACTTTTGAGATCCTGCGCAACGGCCAGCCGGCCAACGTGCAGGTCGAGCAGTCCAGCGGCGTGCCCTCGCTGGACGTTTCCGCGGTCCGTGCCTTGCAGCGCATCGATACTTTTGGTCCGCTGCCCAACGATTACGCCGCCAACAAAGTGTCAGTCGAATTCTGGTTTGACTATCGACGCTAGAATCTGCTTTTCGGGAACTGTATCCATGACGAATCATGCTGCCAGCCTCGTCCGCGTCACGGCCTTCTTGGTTGCACTCGTCCTTTTCACTACCCCTATCTTTTCTCAGGACTGGATCCGCACCGGCACCGGCCTGGGCGTGGAGCGCGTGCGTCTGGCGGCGCCTGACTTCAAGGCGGCTTCTTCGGACTCACGCACGGGCGAGCTACTCAAGGTTTTTAACGACACCCTGTGGAGCGACCTGGATAACGCCGGCATCTTCGACATGGTCTCGAAGAGCTTCTACCCTTTGGCTGTTCCGGGCAACCCGCAAGAGATGAAGCTGGACGCCTGGAGCAACCCGCCGCCCAATGCCAGCATGGTGGCCTTCGGCAATCTCGGCGTTGCCGGCGACAGCGTTTCCGTCCAGGGCTGGCTGTTCGACGTCAAGAACCCAGCCTCACCCCAGGTCCTGGGCAAGCAGTATCGCGAGGCCGCCACTCCGCAGAACGCCCGCTTGATCGCCCACCGCTTCGCCAACGAAATCATCTTCAGACTGGGTGGCGGCATTGCCGGAATCACGGAAAGCAAGATCTATTTCATAAGCAGCCGCACAGGCAACAAAGAAGTCTGGGAGATGGACTACGACGGCGCCAATCAGCGTCGAGTTACCAATCTGCGGTCGATCGCACTCTCGCCCCGTATCTCGCC
Source organism: Terriglobales bacterium (assembly GCA_036001865.1). Lineage (GTDB taxonomy): Bacteria > Acidobacteriota > Terriglobia > Terriglobales > Acidobacteriaceae > DASYTX01. The sequence goes on along the minus strand of DASYTX010000011.1, from coordinate 27,106 downwards.
CGACGGAACCCGCCTGGCCTTTACTTCCTACGCCCGTGGTAACGCCGATCTGGTGCTTTACTCTCTTGAACTCGACCGCCTGCTCACCTTCCCGCGCTTCGGCGGGACCAACGCCTCGCCGGCATGGTCGCCGGACGGCTCGCGGCTGGCGTTTTCTTCCTCTAGGAATGGTGACCCGGAGATCTACTTGGTCGACGTTTTAGGCACAAATCTGAAACGTCTCACTGCCTACCAGGGTCCGGATGTCTCCCCGGGGTGGAACCCCAAGACCGGTGCACAACTGGCCTTCGTCAGCGGCCGTACCGGCCTGCCGCAGATCTACATCATGGACGCTGACGGCGCCAACCTCCAGCGCCTCACCGATGGCGGCTACGCCGTCTCCCCTTCCTGGTCGCCCAATGGACAGTTCCTAGTATTCAGTTGGATGCGCAGCTACGGTCCGGGAGCGCCCGGCGCGCAGGACATCTATATAATGGACATCGCCAGCCGGCAGTGGGTGCAATTGACGCATGACGGCGGGCGCAATGATTCTCCGTCCTGGTCCCCCGACGGGCGGCATGTAGTATTTCAGTCCAACCGTTCTGGGTCTGACCAGATCTGGACCATGCTGGCGGACGGCACCCGGCAGCGCCAGCTCACAAACTCAGGCAGAAACACTCAGCCGAACTGGAGTTTCAAATAGTACGATGCACTTGTCTGGTCGTGGTTCGAAAATCGGTCTGATCACAAGATAAGGTTCGCGAGGTCTCTCGCATTGGGAGGATGAAGGTGAAGCACAGGATCAACTGGATCACGCTAATCGCGGTGTTGGCGACCGTTATGCTGGTCGGGGTAGGCGGCTGCAAGAAGAAGCCCACCGCGCCACCCCCGCCTCCACCGCCGCCCCCGCCCGCGCCCACCGCGTCGATCACGGCCAACCCCAACAGTATCGAGCGCGGCCAGTCGACCACTCTGAGCTGGCGCACGGAGAATGCCACCGAAATTACTATCGATGGCATTGGCAATGTTGAAGCCAGCGGCTCCCGGTCCGTGACGCCCACTGAATCCACCACCTACCGCTTGTTGGCCAAGGGTGCCGGAGGCCAGCAGGAGGCCACCGCACGGGTCACCGTCACTGAAGCGCCTCCGCCTCCTGCGGCAACTCAAGCCACCGATGAGGAACTGTTCGCCCAAAACGTGAAGGATGCCTTCTTCGACTTTGACAGCTACGCCCTTCGTCCCGATGCCGATCAAGCGCTCAGGGCCAATGTCCAGTTTCTCAGCCAGCATCCGAACATGCGCTTCACCCTCGAGGGTCACTGCGACGAGCGTGGCTCCACCGAGTACAACCTGGCGCTGGGCGACAACCGCGCCAATGCCGCCAAGCAGTTATTGGTGCAGCTGGGCATCAGCGCTGACCGTATCCGCACCATCAGCTACGGGAAGGAGAAGCCCTTCTGCACCGAATCTAACGAGCAGTGCTGGCAACAGAACCGGCGTGCTCACTTTGTCTTTCAGAGATAGATAGCAGCTGGGCGCGACACCAGTTCGCGCCCATTTCTGGATATGTCCGATCACGGAGCCGCGCAGCTCTGCATCTAAATACTTATGCTGACCAAAAAATTTCTCGCTCTGATTGCCATTGTGGTCCTGGTCTTGTCGGTTCCCGCCTTGGCCGGCACCAAGGAACAGCTAATCCAGCTGCAGACGCAAGTACAGGCCCTGCAGGACCAGATGGCGCGCATGCAGCAGTCCTTTGACGAGCGCATGGGCGTCATGCGGCGGCTCGTCGAGCAGAGCACTGACAACATGAACCGCATGACAACTGCCGTGGAAACCCTGCAGCGCTCGTTGCAACAGCAAAACGTGGACTCCGCAGGCAAAGTGGACCAGGTGTCCGCGCAGGTCCAGGCCGTGCACGATTCCATGGACGAGCTCAAGGTGCGGGTCGCCAACTTGGGTAAGCAGCTCGACGAGATGCGCTCGGCCCAGCAGAACCTGGCCGCGCCGCCCACTGCCGCCGCCCCCGCCGGTGCCCAGGCGCCGCCGCCCGACGTGCTCTATAACAACGCCCTGCGCGACTACAACGCCGGCAAGTACGAGCTGGCCATGCAGGAGTTCTCCGAGTACCTGAACTTCTATTCCAACACTGACCTGGCCGGCAACGCGCAGTTCTACGTCGCTGACATCAAGTACCGCCAGGGCAATTTCCAGCAGGCCATTGCGGATTACGACAAGGTGTTGGAGCAGTATCCGGGCGGCAACAAAGCTGCGGCCGCGCAACTCAAAAAGGGATACGCCTTGTTGGAACTCGGACGTCGGGACGATGGTGTGCGTGAGCTGAACAATCTCATCGCGCGCTATCCGCGATCCGTCGAGGCTACCCAGGCCCGCGACCGCTTGCGCCAGCTAGGTGCCAGCGGTCGCCGCCCCTCGCCACGCAAAACCACGCCACGCTAGTAGCTCCGGCGGCCTTCTTGCTGGCTGTTCCGGTCGCATCCAGTCGCGGGACGCGTTACTTGGTCCTGGCTTCTTCCAAGCACCGCAGGCAGTAGCGGATCTCCGCCGCTGTCTCCGTCACCCGCATGCCGGGCTTCACCATTAGCTTGCAGGCCAGCGCTACACGGCTCTCCGTGCCTTCGCCGCTGTCATAAGTAATGCGGCAATATTGGCACTCCTCGTTCCAGCAGAAGCGGCCGTAGGCGATGGGTTCAGGGGCGAGATACTGCAGGGCGCGCAGCAGGATGTTGTTCTCCGGGACCTGGTACTCGGTGCCGTTAATGCGGATGCTGACCAGCCGTTGGAATGGCCTGAAGATCGGTCCCGGCGAACTCATTCCAGGATTCTAGGGGCGGCTCTGGGCGCCGGCAACGTAACCTTCGTCCAGGCCACAAGAAAAAATTGCCCCACGCGGGCTTGTCCCGGCGTGGGGCTCCTCCCACGGGCGTTTCGGGGTAGGATCAAACTACCAGCGGTCGCGGCGCCAGCCGGACAAATTGCGTTCCCGACGATGGTGGCGTTGCAGACGGCGCCACTCATTCCGCTGGTGCCTGCCCAGGTTGCGGCAGCGCCCGTCGTGGAAGAAACTACGACAGGCATGCCGCTCACGCCACTGATGGCGGCGCAGGCGTTGCGCCTCCCGCCATTGATGACGGGAAAGGCTCGGCCTGTAATACGGCCCCCAGTATGCTGCCGTTGGCGCGAAGTATGCCGGCACGCCGACGTACGTCCCGGGCGCGGAGTTGAACGCGAGAATGACGCCACTTTGGCCAGCCGGGCCATGCGCCAAAGCCGCAATGCTGAACGTCAAAATAAACCCAGTCGTTAAACCGATGCGCTTCATGCTCGTGCTCCCCGACAGAGTTTCTATCCCTGCCAACCCCGGCACGGCGGCAAAGTTGCGGCACAAATACGAAAGGCAGCTACCGGCATGCGTTTGCCGGCGCTGCCCTGACAGTAACTAGTAGGCAGTTAATGGTCGGTCGGTCGAATACGGCACTACCCAAGGCGGCCCTGCCCGGGTCCGCCAGCCGGGGCCGTCCTGGGTCAAGCGTTAGGCGTTCGCCAATGCCAGCTTCTTCTGCTTGCGAACACCTCGGGAGATGAGCTTTCTACTTTGAGAGTCGGTCTTCCAGCAAAGGCAGTCAGGACCGCAAAGATGGTCCAGCGCGGTCAACGTAAGGCGAAACACTACCGAGAGCAGCTCCTTCATGAGTTCCTCATTCCGGGCCAGGCCCGCTGGTTAGAGTTTTTCCTGAAAGATACGGCACATCGCCCCTGCATTGCTGGTCTGCAGGCATGCGCTTGTTGCCGTTTTTGATACTGCCTTTCCCTGGGTCCTTTGCACAAAAGATGAAGCACTTTTGCATCCATCCTGGGCACTCGACGGTTTTTCAGTAACTTATGAATGCATTCCATCGACGTCCTGGGTGCACAGGAGTGCAATATCTTCCCACAACCGAGAAAAATACAGCCGCCACGGTCAGGCGCTTTGAAAATGCAAAAGGAGCAGCTCGGCCCGTCGCTGCACACCGTATTTGGTCAGGAGGTTGCTCACGTGGAACTTCACGGTTCGCTCGGAAATGTGCAGCCGCGCAGCAATCTCCTTATTAGAGAGGTTGCCCAGCAAGCCTTCCAGCACCTGCTGTTCGCGGGCGCTCAAGCCGGTCGGTGCCCGCAGACGATGCCTGCGCCGGGGCGCCAGAACAGACTCGGTGAAGCGATGCAGCAGGTCCCTTGAGACCCAATACCCTCCCGCCGCCACCTGTTGAATGGCGCGGGGCAACTGTCGCTCCGCCACGTGATAGGTCAGAAGACCGCGCACGCCCAGGCGCAGCAACGGGAAGGCGTTGGATTCGCTGAACCGCTCGCCCAGCATGATCACGCGCGCCCCTGGACGGCGCGACAGGATGGTCGACACCAGCTTATCGGCCAGCTGTGGTGCGGCTCCCACATCCACCAGGAACAGTTGGGCGCGGGGGATCCGCATGGCGCGCAACTCCGCCATCTTAGTGGCTCTGATCTGCCGCCCTTGCAAGGGAAAGCCACGTCGGGCGAGCAGCCGCTGAAAGTTCTCCAGCACCAATGGATGCGAGGAGATCAGGCACACGGAAACGCTGCGAGCTCGAATATGCTTGCGCACTTCTGAGGCTACCAGTTTGAGATCGTTGTGCGGGTCTTAGCAGAGCCTAGCACCTCGCCAGCATTCTATGCTGCCGTTCTCCCTCTTCGGAGAACTTCTTGCGCGGGGGCAACGGTGGGTGGTTGACGAAACATCTCAGCCGGAGCAGCCTCGCATGATTCCAACTGGGCGGTTCCAAATGCGCGACAATGATTTCCGCAAGGGTGCCTTCGAAGAGGAGAATCCCTACGAAAAACCGCAGACTTCGCTTGCCGGACAGTTGCCGCACCGCGGCGCCCATCCCCTAGTCAAGGGCTTCGATACCGACTTCCCGGAGCCCGGGGAGAACCCTGAGCATTCCGGTCAGCCGGAGGAGGACATCCAGCCAGAGGCCAACCCTGAAGGGATCCTGCAGAACCAGGACCCTGGGGCACCGCCAAAAGCAGAACCAGGCCAATAGCAAAGACGATCCGCTGGCCGCTTAGCCAAAAAAAGGCGCGCCGGAGCGCGCCTTCATCTGGGCAGAACTGTTCCTATCGCAACTCTTCCATCACTTGGTCCAGCACCGCTTTGGGCGGCCGCACCACCTCCGGCGGCAGGGTGGCCAAAGGCTCTTCGGTCAGGTTCAGCAGGTCAAGGAAGGTGGGCTTCTTGGGATCGATGTAGAACACTCCCGTGAGCACCTCGCCGCGGGCGTGCGACTCGTGGATGGCGGTCAGTGCCTTGACCCTGTCGGTGGGATCGTAGTCGGCGTGCAGCTTGCGCAGGCGCAGTCGCGAACCATCATGCATGGTCACATCCACCGTCGTCCCGGGGTCGTACTCCACGTCAATTTCCTCGAAAAAGGGTACAAAGGTCAGGTCGTGAAGCGGCTCGTCATGGTCCTTCATGTACTTGTACGATTTGGTCGAGCCCTCGTGATCATTGAACGTCACGCAAGGCGAGATGACGTCGAGCATGACCGTACCCTCGTGGGCCAGCGCCGCCTTGAGCATGGTGTGCAACTGCCTTTTATCGCCCGAGAACGAGCGTCCCACGAAGGATGCGCCTAGTTCGACCGCGAGGGCGCAGGTGTCAATCGGCGGTAGGTCGTTGATCACGCCGGTTTTTAGCTTCGAACCGACATCGGCGGTCGCCGAGAACTGGCCCTTCGTCAATCCGTAACACCCATTGTCCTCGATGATGTAAATGATGGGTAGGTTCCGCCGCATCAGGTGCACAAACTGGCCGATGCCAATCGAGGCGGTGTCGCCGTCGCCGCTCACTCCCAGCGCCATCAGCTTGCGGTTGGCAAGCACCGCTCCTGTGGCCACCGAGGGCATGCGGCCGTGCACGGCGTTGAACGCGTGCGCGCGGTTCATGAAGTACGCTGGACTCTTCGACGAGCAGCCGATCCCGGACAGCTTGATCAGCTGCTCGGGTACCACGCCCATTTCGAACATGGCGTCAATGATTCGTTCGGAGATAGCGTTGTGGCCGCACCCGGCGCAAAGTGTTGTCTTGCCGCCTCGGTAGTCGATTACGGTCAGCCCCAGGCGATTGGTCTTGCCCTGCGGTTGGGAAGTCGGTGTGCTGACCATGTCAGTTGCCCTCCAGGGACATCAGTTCGTCCGTGATTGAGCGTGCATCAATAGGCAGGCCGTGGGCGTGGCGGATTGTGCGCAGTTTGGCAATCTGCTCCGGCTGCAGCTCGATGCGCAGCAGCGCATGCATCTGCCCGTCGCGGTTCTGCTCCACCACGTACACCCGCTCGTGCGCGTCGATGAAATCGGCCACCGCGCTGGGAAACGGGTAAGCGCGGATGCGCATGTAGTCGGTCTCAAACTTGTATTCGCGCCGCACCTGGTCTCGGCTTTCCAGCACCGCCCAGTGCGTGCTGCCGTACGCGATGATCCCCACCGGCGCCCGCCCGCTGCCAATGCTTTCCGGCTGAGGTACGTGCGACCGCGCCGTTTCGAACTTCTTCGCCAGCCGCAGCATATTGTTCTCGTAGTCGTCCGCGCGCTCGCTGTACTGTGCTTTTTCGTTGTGGCCACTGCCGCGGGTGAAATACGCCGCCGCCGGGTGGCCGTTGCCTGGCAGGGTGCGGTACGGGACACCGTCGCCGTCCACGTCCTTGTAGCGTGCGAAACCGCCCAGCCGATCCAGGTCTTCCTTACTCAGGACCTTGCCGCGCGCGAGGGGCTGCGTGGGATAGGCGAACGGATCCGCCATCCAGTTGTTCATTCCGATGTCCAGGTCGGACATCACGAATACCGGCGTCTGGAAATGTTCGGCCAGGTTGAAGGCGTCCTGCGCCATGGAGTAGCACTCTTCCACTGACCCCGGCAGCAGCAGGATGTGCTTGGTGTCGCCATGCGAGAGGAACGCCGTGGAAAGAATGTCCCCCTGCGAAGTGCGCGTGGGCAGGCCGGTCGATGGCCCCACGCGCTGGATGTCCCAGATCACCGCCGGTATCTCGGCGTAGTACCCTAGTCCGGCGAATTCTGACATTAGCGAGATGCCCGGCCCTGAGGTCGTAGTCATGGCCCGCGCCCCGGCCCAGCTCGCTCCCAGTACCATGCCGACGGCCGCCAGCTCGTCCTCCGCCTGCACAATGGCAAAAGTAGCTTTCCCATCCGGCCCGATGCGGAAGCGCTTCATGTAATCAATCAGCGTCTCTGCCAGTGACGACGACGGTGTGATCGGGTACCAGCTCACCATCGTCACCCCTGCGAACATGCACCCCAGGGCGGCAGCAGAATTGCCGTCGATGATGATCTTCCCCCGCGTCTTATCCATGCGTTCCACGCAGCACGGATCAGACTTGGTCAGGCTGGCGGCGGCGTAATCGAAGCCCGCCCGCGCTGCTCCCCAGTTCAGGTCGGCTGCCTTCACCTTCTTGGCGAACTGTTTACGCAGCGCTTTTTCCACCTCTGCCATGTCGATGTCCAGCAACTGCGCCACGACGCCCACGTAAATCATATTCTTGACCAACTTGCGCAGCTTGGCATCAGGACACACCGTGGCCACGATCTTGTCGAAGGGCACGGCATAAAAGATCAGGTCGCTGCGCAGCCCACTCAGGTTCATGGGCTCGTCATAGAGCACAGCCGCGCCCGGTGAGAGCGACATCACGTCTTCGCGGGCCGTCTCCGGGTTCATCGCCACCAGGAAGTCAATCTCCTTCTTGCGGGCGATGTATCCGTCCTTGTTGGCGCGGATGGTGTACCAGGTGGGGAGGCCAGCAATGTTCGAGGGGAACAGGTTCTTGCCGGAGACCGGAATGCCCATCTGGAAGATGCTGCGCAGAAGGACGGTATTGGAGGACTGCGACCCCGAGCCGTTCACCGTCGCCACCTGCATACTGAAGTCGTTCAGCACGCGTTTCTGGCGCTGGTCGCGTGAGACTTCCCGAACTGCTACATCACTAGTTGCCATGCTGGATTGGCCCCCTTCCGCGACTCGTAGAGGCACAGGAGTCGAGCTGTTTGGGGCGCGTAACTTTTCATTATACGCAGGAAGAAACCTGAAGAAAACCGCGTTGCAGAAGGGACGCGCTCAGGTGGTAAAGAACTGCGCCATGCGCCGGAATTTCTCGTACCGTCCGGCCAGCAGCTCGCGCGGGGGGATGTCCTTCAGCTCCGCGAAACTCTTCTGCAGGGCCGCATCCAGCAGCGCCGCCGCGGCCTCGTGGTCGGAGTGGGCGCCGCCCTCGGGCTCGGGAACAATCTCATCGATGCAGCCCAGTTGCTTCAGGTCGGGGGCAGTGATGCGCAGCGCTTGCGCTGCCAGTTCCCGCTTGCCGGCATCGCGCCACATGATCGACGCACAGCCCTCCGGCGAAATCACCGAATAAATGGCATTCTCCAGCATCAGGATGCGGTCCCCCACGGCGATCGCCAGCGCTCCTCCGCTGCCGCCTTCACCGGTTACAGTGGTGATGATCGGCACGTGCAAGCGCGCCATCTCCCGCAGGTTGCGCGCGATGGCTTCCGCCTGCCCGCGCTCCTCAGCGCCCATGCCGGGATAGGCGCCGGGCGTGTCCACCAGGGTGAAGATCGGCCGCCCGAACTTTTCCGCGAACTGCATCACGCGCAGCGCCTTGCGGTAGCCCTCAGGATTGGGCATGCCGAAATTGCGGTAGAGCTTCTGTTTGGTGTCGCGTCCCTTCTGGTGCCCCAGCACCAGTACCTCTTCTCCGTGGAAGCGTGCCATGCCGCAGACGATCGCCGCGTCATCAGCGAATCCGCGGTCGCCGTGGACTTCGCTCCAGTCGGTGAAAATGCGCTCGATGTAGTCCAGCGTGTACGGTCGCTGCGGGTGCCGCGCCAGCTCCGTCTTGTGCCAAGCGCTGAGGTGGGCCTGCATCTGCTGGCGTAGCGCGTTCACCTGCTCGTGCAATTGCTGCAATTGCCGACGGGCTTCCTGATTGTCGCCCGCCGCCGTTTCCAACTGCACGATCTGCCGCTCGATTCGTTCCAGTTCCTGCCGTGCTTTGCTGAGAGTCTCCATGCTGTGCTTGTCGCCGTCTACCGACTTTTCCACTACTGTCCCGACCAGGGACAGCAGGTACTCTGATACCAGAATAACCCCGGAGGAGGTATCAGGCGGGCTGTCCGCGTGGGGAGAGACTTCCTGGATAAGCTTGGTGGAAGCACTCATGATTGCCGGCCTCAATCTATGATCCGGACACTGCCGCGCCCACAGAGTTCCTCGACGCGCGCGATAAACCCCCGGTCAGGTTGCACATTATAGCCCTCCGCCTCCATCACCACCATAAAGTCGCCGCTCCGCTCCAGGTCGAACAACACCTTAGCTTCGCCGCGGCGCTCCACACACAGGGCGTGCAACGCGTCGATGATCTGCTCACTCGCCGTCTCCATTGGAACGCGGATGCGCACCGAACGCGGGAGCCGCGGTTGCGCCTGCTCCAGCGGCGTGATTTCACCGACCATCACTTTCGGACTGCCCGCCTCTTCCACTCGCACCCCGCCGCGCACCAGCACCGGCACCTCCAGCCGCACCTTGTCCGCCAGCCGGCGGAATGCTTCGGGGAACACGATCAGGTCCACCGATCCCGCCATGTCCTCCAGAGTTCCCTGCGCGTAGAGTTCCCCTTTTTTCGACTTTTGCACGCGTACGTTGGTGATAATTCCGCCGGTACAGATCTCGTCTTTTCCGGTGGACTGTTTCATGGCCTTGATGGCATCGCTGTCGACTGCGCCGAAATCCTGCAGCTTGTCCCGGTATTTCTCCAGCGGATGTCCAGTAATGAAGAACCCCAGGATCTCTTTTTCCGCGGCCAGACGCTGGTGTTCGTCCCACTCCGGTACGTCGGGCATTTGGCCGTTTTCAAGGACCGTGCCCTCTTCCTGGAACACACCAAACAAGCCATGCTGGCCGGCCTCGGCATCACGTTGCGCCTTCTGCGCGCGCTCCATGGCCCGGTCGATCACCGCCATCAGTTGCGAACGCCGGCCCAGAGCGTCCATGGCGCCGCTCTTGATCAGCGATTCGATCACCCGCCGGTTCAGCAGGCGCAGGTCTACGGTCTCGCAGAATTCAAAGATTGACCGGAAACGACCCAGCTCTCGACGTGCTGCCAGGATGGAGTCAATCGCGTTGTGCCCGACGTTCTTCACCGCTGCCAGTCCGAAACGGATGGCGTTGCCATGCGGCGTGAAGTTGGCGTCGCTGACATTGATGTCCGGCGGCTCCACCGGAATTCCCATCTCCCGGCACTCGTTGATGTACTTGACGACATCATCCGTGTTTCCCGTCACCGAGGTCAGCAGCGCCGCCATGAACTCCACGGGGTGATGCGTCTTGAGGTAGGCGGTCTGGAAGGCCAGCAGCGCGTAGGCAGCCGAGTGCGATTTGTTGAAACCGTAGCCCGCGAACTGCTCCATCAGGTCAAAGATCTTCTCTACTTTCTTTTGCGAGAAGCCCCGCTGCACCGCCCCGCGTACGAAGCGCTCGCGCTGTGCCGCCATCTCTTCCGCTTTCTTCTTCCCCATTGCGCGCCGCAGCAGGTCGGCTTCGCCCAGCGAGTAGCCCGCCAGCCGGTGCGCGATCTGCATCACCTGCTCCTGATAAACGATCACACCCAGCGTCTCGCGCAGGATTTCCTCCAGCGCCGGCAGCTCGTAGGCGATCAGCCTCCGCCCGTGCTTGCGGTCGATGAAGTCATCGATCATCCCGCCCTGGATCGGTCCCGGGCGGTAGAGCGCATTCAGTGCAGTCAGGTCCTCGATAGAGTTCGGCTGGTAGCGCCGCAGCACGTCGCGCATCCCATGCGACTCGAACTGGAACACGCCCGAGGTTAGCCCGCTGTGGAAGACCTTGCGATAGGTCTCGGCGTCATCCAGCGGAATCTTGTGCAGGTCCAGCCGCTCGCCCGTCGCCTGCCCGATTAGATTCAGCGCTTCGTCCAGGATGGTCAGCGTCGTCAAGCCGAGAAAGTCCATCTTCAGAAGCCCTAGCTTCTCGATGGCCTTCATGTCGAACGCAGTGACGATTTCGTCGTTCTTGGTCTTGTGCAGCGGCACCAGCTCGATCAGCGGCTGCGGAGCGATAACCACGCCCGCGGCGTGCACCCCCGCGTTGCGCACCATTCCTTCTAGCTTGCGCGCGGTATCGAGGAGCTGCTTGACCTGCGGTTCACCTTCGTAAGCCGCTTTCAGTTGCGGCGAATCGCGCAGCGCGTGCTCCAGCGTGATGTTCAACTGCTGCGGTACCATCTTGGCGATGCGGTCCACGTCGCCGTACGGAATCTCCATCGCCCGCCCCACGTCCTTGATCGCCGCTTTGGCCTGCATGGTGCCGAAGGTGATGATCTGCGCCACATTTTCCCGCCCATACTTGCGGGTGACGTAGTCGATCACCTCGCCTCGCCGGTTCATGCAGAAATCAATGTCGATGTCCGGCATGGACACCCGTTCCGGGTTGAGGAAACGCTCGAACAGCAGCTCGCTCTGTAGCGGGTCGATGTCAGTAATGCCCATGGCGTAGGAGACCAGCGATCCCGCCGCCGACCCACGCCCCGGGCCCACCGGTATGTTGTTCTCCTTGGCGAAGCGAATAAAGTCCCACACAATCAGGAAGTAGCCCGCAAACTTCATCTGCTGGATGATGCGGATCTCCGCCGAGAGTCGCGCCTCGTAGTCCGCCAGGCGCTTCTTGAGCCGGCCCTGGGTGGCCAGTTCTTCCAGCAGCAGGCGCCGCCGCGCGAACCCTTCCCGCGTCACCTGCTCAAAGTAGGTGTCCAGGCTGGATCCCGGCGGGACCTCGAAGTGCGGAAACGGGTCGCGGATTTTCTCCAGCTTCACATTGCAGCGCTCGGCGATGGCCAGCGTGCGCTCGAGCACATCCGGGGAGTCCTTGAACACGCGGTACATCTGCTCATAGCTCTTCACGAAGAACTGATTGGTGGCAAACTTCAGCCGGTTCGTGTCCTGGATGGACTTCCCCGTCTGAATGCACACCATCACATCCTGCGCGTAAGCATCTTCCTCGCAGATGTAGTGGCTGTCGTTGGTGGCTACCAGCGGGATGCCGGTGTCTTTTTCCAGGCGGAAAAGATCTGGGCGGATGCGCTGCTCCACTTCCAGTCCCTGGTCCTGGATTTCCAGGTAGAAATTCTCCTTGCCGAAGACCTCGCGATAGAACCCAGCCAGTTCGCGCGCCGCCTCGTACTTGCCCTCCATCAGCAGCTCCGCCAGTTCGCCCTTCAGACAGCCCGAAAGTCCGATCAGCCCGCGGGCGTGCTCCGCCAGAAATCCCTTGCTGATGCGCGGCTTGTAGTAGAACCCATTGAGCGAGGCCTCGGAGGTGATCTTTACCAGGTTGCGATAGCCTTCGTCATTCTCCGCCAGAACCAGGAGGTGGTTGTAACTGTCGCCTTCCGGCGGTTCACGGTGGTCCGCCTTCTTGCAGACGTAAAGCTCACAGCCGATGATCGGCTTTACCCCTGCCGCCCTGGCCGCGTTATAGAAGTGCAGCGCCGCGAAAATGTTGCCATGGTCGGTCAGCGCCACCGCCGGCATGCCCAGCGACTTCACCGTGGCCACCAGCTTGTCGATCTCGCACGCACCGTCCAGCAGGGAATAATCGGTGTGCAGATGCAGGTGTACGAATTGAGACATTAGGGGGACGGGTTCCTGAAGGACATTCTATCGCGGCAGGGTCGGCTAGCGTGCGAGCGTTCGCCACAAGTATAGAATCGCGACCACCGTCACGATCCACAGTACCGCCGGCAACACTATCTGCTTGCTGAAATTCTTCATCCGCCGTTGGCGGCTTGACCGGCTGCGCCTCTTGCGGCGATGCTGCCTTGCTTCTTCACCGCCGCCAGCGGGCGCGGCTGCGCCCGGAGTGTACGCTCCATGACTTGGCACGCAAGCTTCTGAGGGTTGTGCGGACATGAGCAGCCTGACAGTTTTTCGCCATCATAGCCTGCTTGGCTTCTGAAGGTGCCGCTAAAACCAGCAGACATGTTTGCAACGTAGACACCCGTCGGCGCTGCCTTCCTTGGAGGGAAAAGGCAGAGGCCTTTCCCACTCTCTCGATTTTCTTCTGGTGTTTAGCGCTTCAGTCGTTTCCGCAGCATGGCGCCCATGGCTGCCAGGCCGGTCCCCATCAGAACCAGGCTGGCTGGCTCCGGCGCGTGGGTGATTTGCACCGGGCCCAGTAGCGCCCCGATGGCGCCGGAAGAATCCAGCGAGACAATGCGCAAGGAGGCTTTCGTGGTTTGGGTTGGAGTGAAGAGGATGGTGAATGTCAGAAAGTCCTGCGTGCTCGCCATCGGGCCCGAAGTGAAATAGACCAGGTCGCCCGCGCTGTTTCCCACTGCCACCAGAAAGCTGTTGCTGGCAGGCCCCCACTGCGGACGTTGGCTGCCCGCGGCTTCGAAGTACAGAGTATATTCAGTGCCCGCCTCAAAGGTCAGGGGCGCACTGGTCACTACCCCACCCGGCGTCCAACCCGACAAATCCAAGCACTGGCCGGTCCATCCGGCATCCGTGCAAAGAAAGCCATAGTATTCGCCCCCCACCACGTCAACTTCGCCAGCGACCGTCCAGGTATTTCCCAGCGCGTCGCCGTTGAAGTACTGGCCGGGAAGATAGTTCCAAGTCTCGCTCAACGTCACTTCAGTGGCCGAGACGTTAAGCCATGCGGTCGCCAACAGCGCGACCACGATCCCGAGTCTGTACATCTCTTCCGCCTTTCGGGAAATCAGCAGCTACAGGAGGGTCAACGGGAGGGCACTTTGCCAAGAGTGGAGCAACTGCGCTTCCAGTTGGTAGCCGATCTACTGTCATCCACAATTCCCAACCTTTCATACACTTACCCACAAAGGGCCGCAAAGGAACTGGGTCGTTTTGGGCATGTCTGCAACCTGCTGCACATTTCATCCAACTTTGGTGCACTTCGCTGCACGGGATGGAACCGTTGCCTTTGCTGGCACATAGGCCTCGATGCTCACTCTAACGCCGAATTCCGTGTGCTAGACTCCGTTCCAGCCAGGAAAACATTTGCTGATGCGCAAAAAAATCCTCGCGCTTCTCCCGTCGCTGTTTCTGTTCTTCGTTGTCATCGCCGTAGCAGAGGGTCTTGGCGCCCAAGGAGCCCCGGCTGCTATGAATGGCTCCGCTGCCGCCGTTCCCGAGCGTTCGGACCTGCCGCCGCTGCCGGCGACCAGCACTCCTTTGACGCCGCGTGCGGCCTCGCGTCTTGGTCCCGGCGACTTGCTGGAGATCAGCGTCTATGGCGTTCCGGAGCTGACCCAGCGCGTGCGCGTGGCTAACTCCGGCGAAATCAGCCTGCCTTTGATTGATCGTGTCACTTTGGCCGGTCGCACCGTGGAGGAAGCCCAGTCAGAAATCGAACGCCTGCTGGTTGAAGGCGGCTACTTAAACCAGCCTCACGTCTCCATCCTGGTGCTTGAGTTTGGCAGCGGAGTGAATCTGCTCGGCGAAATATCGCGCCCCGGAATATATCCCGCGCCAGGTTCGCGCCGGCTTTTAGACATCATTGCCGCCGCCGGCGGTCTGACTCCGAACGCCGGCCGGGTGATCACCATCAGCCACCGCGAACGCCCCGACGATCCTGAAACTGTCATCCTCTCCAGCGACCCCAAGCAGACGCTGCAGCGCAACGTGGACGTCCTGCAGGGCGACACCATCATTGTTTCCCGGGCCGGTGTGGTTTACGTGGTGGGCGAAGTGCAGCAACCCAGCGGCTTCATCATGGAGAGCTCCCAGACACTCACCGTGCTGAAAGCCATTGCCATGGCACACGGCACGACCCGCGTGGCTGCCCTGGACAAGTCCCGCGTCATCCGCAAACAGTCCACCGGCCAGGTGCAAGAAATCCCCATCCCGCTGAAAAAGATCCTGCAGGCCAAAGCTCCGGATCTCCCGTTGCAGGCCGATGACATCGTCTTCGTCCCCAGCAGCAAAGGCAAGAATATCGCCGTGCGTAGCCTGGAGACCCTCGTCCAGATCGGCACAGGAATCAGCATTCGTCGTTTCTAGGAGTTGCTACGGTTGTAGCCCGTCATATCGACCGATCCAGTTTCAGCTGATTGAGAGGTTGCGACACAGGCACGTGTCGCCCTAATCCGCGCTGCCGACCGGTGCTGCAGTGACAGCCTCGAGATGGCCAAAAAAACCTGCAGCGTAGCCATGTAGCATCACTCGACCGAGCGCATCGCCCAACCCGGCGCGGAACTCATCCGTCAGCAGGTTGACGTCAACCTGCAGGGAGCGCTTGCTGTATGCGCGGTGCACCTGGAGGCAGCCCAATTCCGTGCCATCGCTCCGTAGCCGCAGCGTCAGCGTCCACTCCAGCGCGGCTTCCTGGTGCTTTTCGTTGGCCTTTTTCCACGCATAAACCAGGCCGCCGCCGTGCAGGTCGTAAAGGTATTCCGATTCCGCGTTCAGCCTGAGGTCGAAGGCATCGAAGTCGTTCTCACGAAATGCGTCCTCCAGCACCGACCAGAGTTCGGAAAACGTTGCGACCTTGGGCAGACGGTAGGTGGCGCGGCGAAAGGCGAGATTGTTGACAATGATGCGCTTCTGCTCCAGCGTGCGGTGCGCCACCCGGCGCAGTTCGAAGAATTCCGGATAGTTCAGGTGCTGGACGCCCAGCCAGATCACTACCCCTACCACGAACAGCACGATGGCAATGCTCGGCCCTCCGGGATAGAGCAGGAACATGCTCAGCAGCCCAAACAGCGCCGACAGTCCATAGAGCACCACCACCACCTGGCGATGCGATAAACCCTGCTCCAGCAGCTTGTGATGGATGTGCTGACGGTCGGCATTGAATAGTGGCCGCCCGCTCAAGAAGCGCCGCACCACCGAGAGTGCCGTCTCCAGTATGGGTAGCCCGAAGGAGACGATCGGGATCGCCACCGCCACCATGGTCGGCGACTTCTGCGCGCTGACCAGCGCCAACACGCTCAGCAGGAACCCCACGGTGAGACTCCCCGAGTCCCCCAAAAAGATCGTGGCGGGGTTGAAGTTGTAGCGCAGGAAGCCGAGTGTTGCCCCGGCCAGCGCCAATCCTAGCAGCGCAATCGGCAAGCGCGAATGCACCAGCGCCACCACCACCAGGGTGATGATCGAGAACAGCGCCGAGCCTGCCGCCAGCCCGTCCAACCCGTCCACCAGGTTGAAGGCGTTGGTGATGAGCAATACCCAAAAGACCGTCGCGACCAGAGAGGCCACCCAACCGAAGTCATGCTGCCCGAACAGCAGCGGCAGGTTGAAAACACGAAACCCCGCCAGAAACACCAATACCGCCACCGCCGCCTGCGCGGCAAATTTGGTCAAGGCGCCCAGGTGGTAGACGTCATCGTAGAGTCCCAGCAGGAACACCACGGTCGCTGGTCCCAGGATGCTCAGCAGGAAAGAAAGGCCAAGGCGGGCGCGAACCATGGGCGAGAACGCCAGCACCAGTCCCACCACCAGCAGGAAGGAAACAAAGATCGCGACCCCGCCCAAACGCGGTATGGGCGAGGTGTGCACGTCACGGTTGCGCGGTGGCTTGGTGCGCCATCTTCGGGCCAGCGCCAGGTTGCGTACGTACCTGGTTGCCACCAATGAGGTCGCCAGCGCCAGCAGAAAAGTAACGCAGTAGGTAAGGGCGAGAACTTTCATCAGCGCTTCCGCCACCTGTGACTCATGCGCAGCTCGTATCTCAGGTTCATCCCCTTAACGCGGCTGCTGCGGCCGTGGTTTTGCGGTTTGCGCGCACCTGCTCCTCGATCCACAGGTAGGTGCGTCTCAGTCCCTCCTCCAGAGAGATTTCTGGCTCCCACCCCAGTACCTGCCGCAGGCGGGTGTTATCGGAGTTGCGGCCGCGCACCCCTTGCGGCCCCGGGACGTGTTTTTTGCGGATTTCAATGCCCGCAGTTCTGGCGATCATATCGGTCAGTTCATTGATGCTGATCAGCCGGTCTTGCCCCAGGTTGAGCGGCAGCGCGTAATCGGAGCGCATCAGTTTGTACAGGCCGGTGATGCAGTCGTCGATGTAGCAGAAAGACCGCGTCTGCTCACCGTCGCCCCAGATTTCGATCTCGTGATCGCCCGTCAGCTTTGCCACGGCAATCTTGCGGCACAGTGCCGCCGGGGCCTTCTCGCGCCCGCCATTCCACGTCCCCAGCGGACCGAAGATGTTGTGGAAGCGCACGATGCGCGTCTCCAGGCCGTACTCTTCGCGGTAATGCGTGCATAGCCGCTCTGCCGACAGCTTTTCCCAGCCGTAGGCGTCCTGGGGTTCGGCCGGATAAGCGTCCTCTTCCTTCAACGGCACCACGCTGGCTTCTCTTTGCCGGTATTCGGGATACACGCAGGCCGAGGACGTGAACAGGTAGCGCTGCACGCGGTTGATCCGCGCTGCCTCCATGGTGTGGATGTTGATCAGCGCATTGTTGTGCAGGATGAGCGCGTGGTGGCTGGAAATAAATCCCATGCCGCCCATGTCCGCCGCCAGGGCATAGACTTCGTCCATGCCCTCGGTGGCCTGCAAACAGCTCTCCCAGCGGCGCAGGTCGAGGAGTTGAAAGTCATTGGCGTCGCTGCGAGCGAACTCAGGATGTTTCAGATCGACGCCGCGGACCCAGTACCTCTGGCGGCGAAGGAAGGTAACAAGATGATGGCCGATGAACCCGCCCGCTCCCGTCACCAGAACTTTTGGAGCTTCTGGTCGTTGCACCCGGGCTCCGGATCGAGCTGTATGAGTTCGAGCTGTATTAGCTTTAGTACCTGCCCTGGCTGATCGAATCAGGCACCTCGGTCGCAATCGCTTGCAGCGCGCGGATCATCTGCGGGATCAATGTGCGCTGCGAAAACTCACCCGCCAGTTCAACATGCCGGCCAGAACCGTTCCGCCGTGCGGCCCCCACAATCTGCTCTGCTACTCCTGTGACATCGCCGTGCCGCGCCGCATAAACGTTGCCGTTGCCATTCAGGCGAGCGACGATGTCAGTGACGTGGCTTTCCCGCGGACCTATGTAGAGTATCGGCGCGCCCACCGCCAGTATGTTGTAAATCTTGCAGGGGTGCACCAACCCAGTAAATGCATTGCCCATCACCACCGCGTGCAGGTCCGCCGACGACAGCGATGCCGCCAATCTTCCTCGCGGCTGGTACGGCAGGCACAAGACATTGCCGAGCTTCCGCTCGCGTGCATAGGCCTCGACGCGCTGGAACTCGCTCCCGCCGCCGACGAAGCAGAACATGATCTCGGGTCGTTCCCACAACCGTTCCGCGGCGGCCAGCAACGTCCTCAGCGGATGACACGGACTGTGATTGCCCGAGTACATAACCACAAACTTTCCTTCGAGGCCGTGCTCGGCGCGGAACTGCGCCCGCCCGCCTTCGTCGAATCGCACCGCATCATCGTGCGACCACGGCGGGACCACTTCGATCTTCTCGCTCGCGACGCCATGGCTCTCGATCCGCTGCTTCATAAACCGGTCCAGCGCGACGATACAGTCGGCGCGGCGCAAGCTGTAGCGCAGAAGCCAGGTCAGCACGCGTGCCACCAGAGAACCGCTGCGCAGCCAACCGGCAGCAATCGCCTCGTCGGGGTTCAGGTCCATCGACCAGAACAAGAACCTGCGCGCCTTCCACGGCACCGCCAGCGCCGCCAGCACCGAGATCAGGGGCGGCGACGTCATCGCCACCACCACATCAAACCTGGGCAGCCACAGCAGGCGCAGCGCGCAGGTAGCCATGAAACTGGCGAAATCCACCGCTCGCCGCCAGCGCGCCACCTTCCCCAGCCCCGTCCCGCGCACGCGTACTATGTCGATCCCGCGCCACCTCTCCCTTCCTGGAAAGTGCCTCGCCGGATCGTCATACCCTCGCGCGCTCGCCACCACGGTCACTTGATGTCCGCTCTCCGCCAGTGCCACCGCCAAGTCGGTCGCGTGTTGCGCCGTCGACACCACGTCGGGATGGAAGGCCTGGTTGAGGATCAGGATTCTTAGCGGGGTCGCCATTTAGCGCTCGAGCTTGTAGTTGCCCAGGAAAAGCACGTCCATGCGCGTGCGCTGGAAGCAGTCAATCGCTTGCTGCGGGGTGCACACGATGGGCTCGTCTTCGTTGAACGACGTGTTAAGCACCACCGGTACGCCGCTGACCTGTTCGAACTCGCTGATCAACCGGTGATACCGCGGATTGGTGGTGCGCGAGACTGTCTGCAGCCGCCCCGAGCCGTCCACATGCGTCACCGCGGGGATCGCGGCGCGCTTCTCTGGCTTGATCTGATAGACCATCAACATGCTGGGCGCGGGGTGCGTCTGCTCGAAGTATTCGCCGACGCGCTCTTCCAGTATCGACGGCGCAAACGGGCGGAAAGGCTCGCGCTTCTTGATGCGTGCGTTGAGGACGTCCTTCATCTCCGCGCGGCGCGGGTCTACCACGATGCTGCGGTTTCCGAGGGCGCGCGGCCCGAACTCCATCCGTCCCTGGAACCAGCCCACGATCTTCCCTGCCGCAATCTCCTGCGCCGCCTGCGCCGCTAATGCAACATCGTCTAGCAGCCGGTGCTTCAAGCCGCTGGCCAGCACGGCGCTTTCGATCTCCCCATTGACGTACTCCGGCCCCGTGTAGGCATGCTCCATGACGAACGATCGTGGCTGCCCCAGCAGCGCGTTCCAGATGTGATAGCAGACCCCCAGCGCCGTGCCCGCGTCACCCGCCGCCGGCTGCACAAACACTTCCGTAAACGGCGTGTTCAGCAGGATCTTGCCGTTCATCACGGAGTTGTAGGCCACGCCGCCCGCCAGGCACAGCCGATGACTGCCGGTCTGCTCGTGCAAGTGCTTGAGGATGTGCGCACTGATCTCCTCCAGCCGCAGTTGCAGAGAGGCCGCGATGTCCTGGTGCCGAGAGGTCAGCGCCTCTCCCGGCTGGCGTGCCGGGCCGAAGGTGTCCAGAAACTTGTTGGAGTAGATCCGTCCGATCATGGGCGAACCCTCGTCCCACGTCATGTCCACGCCTTCGGAATGGTGCAGAAAGTAGTCGAGGTTGAGCTTGAAGCGGCCGCGCGCTACGGTGCGTACAATCTCGCGGAACTGCTCGACGTACTGCGGCCGGCCGTAAGGCGCCAGCCCCATCACCTTGCCTTCGTCACCGTACTTGGGGAATCCGAGATACTGGCTGGTGGCCGTGTACACGATGCCCGCCGAATGCGGATACTCGATGGCGTCGTACACTTCGATACGATTGCCCTCGCCCAGCCCCCACATGGTGCTGATGAAATCGCCGAACCCGTCGATGGAAAGGATCGCCGCCCGCTCAAACCCTGAGAGCAGGAAGCTGCTCGCCATGTGCGCCTTGTGGTGCTCGATGTTGTGAAACTGCGCCTTGAATTCTGGCGGCACCCCCAGCGCCCGTGCCAGTTCGCCCTTAAGGCTGCGTACCTTGGCCGCGTTGGCCAGGCGCGATGCGATCTGACCTGAGAGCCCGGGGAAGTGTTGCAGCGAGAACAGGATCTTCTTGTGCAGGTGTACGCAGGGGTCGCGCGAGATGCCGATATGGTCCACTTCCTGGATCCCGATCCCGGCGACCGACAAGCAGTACTCGATAGAGCTTGCCGGGAATCCCGCGCAGTGCTTCTTGCGGTTAAACCGCTCCTCCTCTACTGCCGCCAGCAGCTCCCCATCCTTAATGATGGCCGCTGCCGCGTCTCCGTGATAGGCGTTGATCCCCAGGATGTACACGCACCCTCCTCAGCCACCTTTGCAACTGGAACCCTGCGGCCATTCTAAGGAGGGAAAAATTTGCCGGGGAGTAGGTTCCCGGCTACCGGGGTGGCTCGGTCAGCGTGTGCTCGTTCGGCTGCCGCCGGCGGATCTCGAAAATCTTCGCGTCCACCAGGAAGCGGAACCAGAAGCCCTGCAGGAAATGGAAGATCAGCCCTTCCTCGCCATCCAGGAAGCCGAGACGCAGGAAGTAGCGATAGAACCAATACAGGAACGCACGCAGGAAAAGGGGGCTGTGCCCGTACAATCCTTCCCTGAGCCAGCGCTTGCGTTCCAGCGGAGTACCGAACGCTTCCGCCAGCACTCGCTCCGCACCGCCGTGGCCGTTCAGGATCTCCCGCGCCTCCAGCTCCGCCCAACGCACATGTCGCGCTGACCAAACGCTGAGGTCAGACGTCAGCACATCGATGTAGTCATGGCTGAGCTCGCGAACTTTGCCGTTGACCAGGTAGTGCTGGTCATACAGGCGCTCTTCGCACCCGCCACAGTCTTTGCGGAACAGCCGCAGATGATAGGAAGGATAGTGTCCGCCGTGCCTTATCCAGCGGCCCATGAACAGCGTACGCTTGCGCAGCAGGAACCCTGCGACGTCCGCAGCCGGGCGCTCTACGACCGAGTTGATCTCGGCTACCAGTTCCGGCGTCAGGCGCTCGTCGGCATCCAGGTGCAGCACCCAGTCGCACTGGAGCGGCAGGTTCCGCTGTGCCCAATTCCTCTGCGCCGCATAATGCTCGAATGGGTGCCGGTACAGCGGCACACCCGCTGCCTGTGCGATCTCCCTCGTGCTGTCCGTGCTGCCGGAATCCACCACCAATACTTCGGCTCGCAGCCCAACCAAACTTTCCAGGCACGCAGGCAGGTTCGCCTCTTCGTTGTAGGTGAGGATGATCACCGACACCAGCGGCGCCCCTGCCCCTCCGCGTGCAACCTGGCTTACGATATCGAGTTGTGTTTCGCCAACCAATGTCCCAATGTCACCAGCACCCACGCTCGCGACCACGCCTGGCTGTGCGGCTCGCGCAAAAAGACTTTCTTGACGGCATCGACGCCGTCCCCATCCACCACTCCCGAGGCTTTCACCACTTTTAGGCTTTCTTCCATCATCTCGCGCAGCGGCTTTAGCAACCACCGGCCGAACGGCGGAGAAAACCCGCGCTTGCCCTGTGCAAACTGTGAACGTGCGTAGAGGTCGCCGCACATCTGCTGTAACAGGTGTTTCGGCGGCGCACCGCGGGGCAGCAGGGCGCGGCCCGGCAACTGGAATGCCCACTCCACCAGGTCGCGATCTAGCATGGGCACGCGTATCTCCAGCGAGTTCGCCATGCCGAACACGTCCCCGTCCCTCAGCAGCACGTTCCGCAAGTAGTATCGCGACTCCAGCCTCGCCACCGACGCCACCAGGTCGCCGTTTGTCAAGCAGCCGTTAAGGACTTCTTCCAGTAGGAACTGGCTGTTCAGGCCGATTGTTTCCGGCCTCAGTCCCAACTGGGCGAGGCTCGCATCAGAGAGTACGCGCCGCAGATGCAGATAGATGCCGGACAAATCCTCTCCCAGCGCCGCAATCTCTTCCGCCTTCTGTCTGACCGTCGTGCTCAAGGGAAGCGTCACGCTGCGCGCGGCCAGGGTGCGCAGTACCGGCGGCGCCGGCTTCATCCACGACATCGCCTGGTACAGGCGTGGTACTCGCCGGAATGTGTTGTACCCCGCAAAGATCTCGTCGCCGCCCAGCCCGGACAACGCTACTGCAATACCTTGCTCGCGGACCGCGCGCGCCACCATGTAAGTGTTGAAGCCGTCCATCGAAGGCTGGTCCATCACCTCCAGGCCGTCGCGCACCCAGGCCAGCGCCGTGCTCTCCTCGATGGGATACTCGTGGTAGGGCACGGCAAAACGCGACGCCGTCCGGCGTGCGATTGCAGCTTCGTCATACTTGGGGTCGTCGCTGAAGGACACGGTAAACGCGTTCACGTGCTCCGTACCGACTTGGCACGTACGCGCGATCCCCAGCAGGGCCGTCGAGTCCAGGCCGGAGCTGAGGAAAACCCCAACTCGCACATCGCTCAGAAGGTGGCGGCGCACGGCTTCTTCCAACAGCGCCCGCCCCTCGGCCAGAGTGTCCCGTGTGTCGCGCCCGTTGCGGTTCACGCCGAATGACGGCAGCTTCCAGTGAGCGCCCTCGGCGACCACCCGGCCGCTCGTGTCCAACTCGCGCCAGGTTGCTGGCGGCAACACCTTCACCCCCTCATAGATTGCCAACGGCTCCTGGACTGCCCCATACGCCAGATAGCCGGCCAGCGCAGCGCGGCTGATCTTCTTCTCCACCAGGCCACTGCTCATGAGAGCGCGCACTTCCGACGCGCAGATGAACCACTCGCCTTCTTTCGCCGCGTAGTACAGCGGCTTGATTCCCATGTGATCGCGGGCGATCAGCAACCGCGACCGGCGAGCGTCCCACAACGCGAACGCGAACATGCCGCGCAGCCGTTCCAGGCACCTGGTTCCCCACTGCTCATAGCAGCGCAGCAGCACCTCCGTGTCGCTTCGGCTCGAGAACGAGTGCCCTTCCTGCTCAAGATCGCGCCGCAGTTCGGGCGCGTTGTAAATCTCGCCGTTGTATACGACCATGTCGCCGGTTTCGGGATTGCGCATCGGTTGGTGCCCCAGCGGTGAGAGGTCCTGGATGGCCAGCCGCCGGTGTCCCAGGCCGATGACGCCGCCCTCTGCGCACCGCACTTCCACGCCGCAGTCATCCGGCCCGCGATGCGCCTGTGCTTCCGTCATGCGGCGCACCACGGCCTCTACTTTCTGCGGGTTCGATTTTCCCAGGAAGGCAGCGATGCCACACATTTCAGAAAGTGATCCCGGTACACGGCCACGCTTCTGCCACGCTGCGTGATCGGCAACTTGTGTGGCAACTCCGACGATGGTCAGGCAAGATTTTCCGGTCCGATCCTGCCCGCATTCTCACACTTCTCCCGACTGCAGCCTACGGTAAAGTTCTATCATCTGTTGCGCGACTGATGACCAGGTGAACTCTTTCGCCATCCAGTCCCGACCGCGCATTCCCATCTCCCGCATTGGCATTTGGCTCATTCTCTCGATGGCGGCAGACAGCGCCCCCGATTCATTGTCCACCCAGAGACCGCAACCATGGCCCTCGACCCCTCCCCATGGCGTTCCCTTGGTCGCAATCACCGGCACCCCGTGGGCCAGCGCTTCCGCCACTACCATGCCGAAGTTCTCCGTATGGGACGGAAACACGGCGATGTCGGACGACGCAAACAGCCGCGCCTTAGGCTCGCCTCGCATCTCGCCCACGAACCGTACTTGTTCCCCAAGCCGTCTTTCGTGGGCAAGGTGCCGCAGGCTGGCGATATAGTTCGCGTCCCCCGCACCCGCTACCGTTAGTTCCCAGCACCGGCCGATTGCGCCGTTCAGCCGGCTGCAGGCCTCCAAAAGGTTCTCAATCCCCTTCTTCTTATCAATCCTTCCCAGAAACATCAGCCGCAGTGTTCCGTTAGGCGGAGCGTGGTCCACAGCATCTGGCATGGCCACACCGTTCGGGATCACCACCGTCCGCACTCGCGGGAACTTTGGCGCGCTTTCCGCCGCTTCCTGCTCCGACGTGACGTGCAACGCTACCTGCCCCGGCAGCAATACGCGGCATGCCATCTCCCATGCCGCCTTCCAACGCCTGCGCCGCGAGTTTTGCCAGCGCTGCAGCGCGCCTCGCGGCGACCACACCACTGGCTTGTGAGAGATGCGGCAGGATGCCAAAGTGGGAAATGTCGGAAAGTTGTACACGGCGGTTAGATGGATGACGTCGGCCCAACGCGCCATCCCCGGTAGCTCGCGCAGCAGCTCAGGCGACACCGAATGCCGCCACCGCCGTCGGCAATAGCGCACCGTAAAGTTGGGCGCCAGCTCAATGGGTCGGCCCTTTTCCACGTCGAGAACTTGTCCGAGCCCGTTCGCGTCCGTCGTCAGCACCCGAACGTCGCAGCCCTGCCGTGCCAGCTCCGCGCACAACCCGTATACGGAGATAATCGGGCCGCCATAGGCGTGAGCAGGAAAGAACGACGGGACTACGTGCAGTACCCTCATGCGCTCTAGTTTTTCTGGACGCTTGTTCTCAGTTTAGGTTAAGAATGCAGCTGAAGCTCCCATGAGTGGAAAAATTCGCCGACGCATCGTGTTGGTCACCTCCGGATTGGGCACATTGCACGGCGGCATCGGCGTGGTCTCGCACTCGATTTTGCGCGCTCTTCGCGCCGACCACGATGTTGACGTCTGGCTGCATCCGGTCGCTCTTCCGCGCCCGTTACGAATTGGGTTCCTGGCCGCGCGCGCGCTCCTGGGATCGCTCCACGCCCCCGACTTCATCTTCTACGAACACGTCCACCTGGCCGCTTTGCACCGCACCTTGCCATCGCTGCAAAAGGTCCCCTATGGCGTCTTTCTCCACGGGATCGAGGTGTGGCAGCCACTGGTTGGCCGCCGGCGCGAAGCCCTAGTCAATGCCAATATCCTGGTCGCGAACTCGGCCACCACCGTCACTATGGCCCGCGAGGTGAATCGCTGGTTGCCAGAGGTGAAAGTCACGTGGCTCGGCGTGACCGTGGGCGATCCGGCCGTGTGTCCCGGCGAGCTGCCGCCCACTGCCACCATCGTGGGCCGCATGGCCTCGCTCGAGCGTCTCAAAGGCCACGACGCCGTGCTCGATGCCTGGCCAGCAATCCGCCGCGCTGTTCCCGATGCACATCTGGTGATTGTTGGCACTGGAAACGACCGCTTGCGCCTCGAAGCACGCGTGCGCCAGGAAAACCTCCCCGGCGTCGAGTTCCGCGGCCGCCTCAGCGACGCCGAGCGCGACCGCATTTACCAAACCAGTCGCCTGTTCTTTTTCCCCTCCAAAGGTGAAGGCTTTGGGCTGGCAGGAGTGGAAGCTGCCGGGTGGGGCGTCCCGCTATTGGGCCTGAGGGGGACGGTGATGGACGAACTCTTTCCCAATGGCTGCGCCATTTTCGCGGGCGATGTGTCGGCTGGCGCCATCGCCGACGCCGCTATTCCCGTGTTGCGCGATTCCCAGCTTGCCAATACCGTGGGCCGCTCCGGCCGACAGCGCGTGCGGCAGACGTTTCTGGAAGAACACTTCTTGGCCCGCTTCCGCGCCGCCCTCGAGCCCCTGCCCGAAGGTCAGCCTGTCTCCGGCAACTTCCCTTCCAGTAACTCTCCAAGCTTCCGCGCCGGACACCGCACGCCCACATAAAACGACCCGAAGGTGGCGTACACCGCGCTCACTTCGTCGAACCGCATTTCGTAAATCAGCTTCTTGAACACCAGCGGATCATCAGCGAACAGGTCCACGCCCCACTCCCAATCGTCGAACCCGATCGAGCCGGTGATGATCTGCTGCACTTTCCCCGCGTACCGTCGTCCCACCGTCCCGTGTTCTTCCATCTGCCGCTGCCGCTCTTCGATGGGCAGCCGGTACCAATTCTTGTCTTCCCCTCGCCGCCGGTCCATGGGGTAGAAGGACACGTATCTGGTCTGCGGGATTTTGGGGAACAGCCGCGGCCGCATTGCCTCCCGCTGCCGCTCCATGACCTCTTCCGCCTCGCGCTTCCACTCTTCTGAATGCGGCTCCACGCCGCGCTCCGCCAACGAGCGGTACAACTTCACCGTGGAGTCGTACAGTCCAAGCTCGACCACCGACAGGTACGATGTTGCCGGCTCGAGGAATTCCTCCAGGCGCAGCCGCTTCAGGGCAAGTTCTACCTGGTTGAGCTGATCAAAGGAGTCGCGGAAGTGCACCAGCATCAGGTCGGCCTTATGCCCCAGCACGGAAAAGGCCGCGCTCTGTCCTTCGTGCTCCAGCGGCTCCAGCACCGCCGCGGCTTCCCGCACGATCTCCTCCCGCTGGCTGTCACCCAGCTTTCTCCACGCTGTCCAGCGCACGCGCATCATCTGGTGCAGGACGCTAGCTCCCTCGATCGTCAGCGGTACCGGGGCCAACTCGCTCGCCACCCGTTGCCGCGCCATCCTCGCCGATGTCGTAAGTGTTTCCCTCTGTGCCATAGTCACGTATTCTAATCCGCCAGATGGAAATGTCTGTCCCGTAGGGACACTGCTTACTTAGCGCAGCCCTTCAGCGTTGGGTACGGAAAGGCCACTCAGAAGTCCCGCAGGGACGAGCCGATCTCGCCCGTTTACAATCTGCCTCATGGTCCGTGGCCTCATCCCCC
>DASYTX010000010.1:0-3738 GCA_036001865.1 Terriglobales bacterium | reverse complement strand
AAGCCTCGTCGGGATCGCGCTGGCCGTCGTTTCCCTGATTGTGATGCCGCTGCTGGCGCGCGCCAAGCGCCGCGTGGCTGCTGGCATTAATAGCCGCGCCCTGCACGCCGATTCCCGCCAGACCGACCTCTGCGCCTTCCTCTCGGCCATTCTGTTGGGCGGCCTGGTGCTCAATGCGCTCTTCGGATGGTGGTGGGCCGACCCCGTGGCCGGCCTGCTGATGACCCCCATCGTCGCGGAAGAGGGCAGGGAAGCCCTGCGCGGTGAGACCTGCCCCGCCGTATGCAACTAGGATGGCCGCACCTGACGGTTACCAACGGAATTTCCCCGTTCGCTCGAAACGATTGCCGCGCCCGGCCTTCTCTGATACTTTTACTGTTTCAATCGAGTACTTTTTCGCGTCCCTTTTCCGCCCATTTGCGCACGCGCGAAACCCAGGAGGAACGGATTGAGTTCCAAAGAGCGTTTTTTGTTCACCTCGGAGTCGGTGACCGAGGGCCATCCCGATAAGATCGCCGACCAGATCTCCGACGCCATCCTTGACGCTTGCCTCACCGAAGACCCTTACAGCCGCGTCGCTTGCGAGACCCTGTTGACCACCGGCCTGGCCTTCATTGCGGGCGAAATCACCACCAAGGCGTACGTGGACTTCACCGCCATCGTGCGCGGTACCGTGACTTCGGTGGGCTACACCGACGCCGGCTTCGGCTTCGACGCCCAGACCTGCGCCGTGATTTCGTGTATCCACGAGCAGTCGCCCGACATCGCCCAGGGCGTCGACCCGGGCGGTGCTGGCGACCAGGGCATGATGTTCGGCTATGCCAGCCACGAGAACGAAGAGCTGATGCCTACCCCCATCACCCTGGCGCACAAGCTCACCCGCCGCCTGGCTGAAGTCCGCAAAAGCGGCGAACTCGACTTCCTCCGTCCCGACGGTAAGTCGCAAGTCACCGTGGAGTACGACCGCAATCACCGGCCGCTGCGCGTGGATGCGGTGGTGATCTCCACGCAACACTCCGAGCTGGTGGACAACAAAAAGCTGCGCGCCGAAGTACTGAAGCACGTCATCCAGGCAGCCATCCCCGCCCACCTGCTCGACGCCGACACCAAGTACCACATCAACCCCACCGGACGCTTCGTGGTAGGCGGGCCCAAGGGCGATACCGGTTTAACCGGCCGCAAGATCATCGTTGATACCTACGGTGGCATGGGACGCCACGGCGGCGGCTGCTTCAGCGGCAAGGACCCGACCAAGGTCGATCGCTCGGCCTGCTACATGGCCCGCTATATCGCCAAGAACATCGTGGCCGCTGGCCTGGCTGACCGCTGTGAAGTGCAACTGGCCTATGCCATCGGTGTTGCTGACCCAGTCAGCGTGATGGCGGACACTTTCGGCACCGGCAAGATCGCCCCCGAGAAGCTGGTGGAGCTGGTGCGCGCCCATTTCCAGCTCACGCCCAAAGGCATCATCGAGGGCCTCAGGCTGCGCCGCCCCATCTATCGCAAGACTGCGTCTTACGGGCACTTCGGCCGCGACGACAAGGATTTCACCTGGGAGCTTACGGACAAGGCTGCCAGGTTGCGGGAAGAGGCCGGCGAGAAAGTACCCGCGGCCCAGGTGGCGCGCAAGTAGGCGCGCCGGGCTCGATCGGGTGGTATTAGAGCACGCGGACCTGTCGCGAGCGAAGTCGCGGCTGCCGTGCGCAGAAGGTGGGAGGGCACGGCTTTAGCCGTGCCGTAACAGGTCCTTATTCTTGTCATTCCGAGGGCTTTTAAGCCCGAGGAATCCAGGTTTTGTTCATTCATATGGCGACGGAACCCATCAGGAAGGCAATCATGTCTACCGCAATCCAAGGCAGAGGCGACGTCAAGACCCTCGACCTTGCCGAAACCGGCAGAAGGCGCATCGACTGGTCCAATCAGTCGATGAAGGTGCTGCAACTCATCCGCAAGGAATTCATCAAGAACCAGCCGCTCAAAGGCGTGCGTGTCTCCGCCTGTTTGCACGTCACCTCGGAGACCGCCAACCTAGCTATTACCCTGCGCGACGGCGGCGCGGAGGTCGTGGTGTGCGCCTCCAACCCGCTTTCCACCCAGGACGACGTTGCCGCCTCACTCGTCCGCGACTACAGCATCCCGGTGTTCGCTATCAAGGGCGAGGACAACGAGACCTACTACCAGCACATTCTCGCCGCCCTTGATCACAAGCCGCACATCACCATGGACGACGGCGCCGACCTGGTCACCACGCTTCTCACCAAGCGCAAGGAGGACGCTGCCGGCGTGCTCGGCGGCACCGAGGAGACCACTACCGGCGTCATCCGCCTGCGCGCCATGGCCCAGGAGGGTGTGCTGCGCTATCCCATCATCGCCGTCAACGATGCCCTCACCAAGCACCTGTTTGACAATCGCTACGGCACTGGCCAGTCCACCATCGACGGCATCATCCGCTGCACCAACCTGCTGCTGGCCGGCAGCAAGTTCGTGATTGCGGGCTACGGCTGGTGCGGTCGCGGATTGGCGATGCGTGCGCGCGGCATGGGCGCCGACATCATCATCACCGAGATCGATCCTACCCGCGCCCTCGAAGCCGTCATGGACGGCTACCGCGTCATGGCCATGGCCGACGCCGCTCGGATTGGCGACGTCTTCGTCACCGTCACCGGTAATAAGGCGGTCATCACACGGGAACACTTCGAAAACATGAAGGACGGCGCCATCGTGGCCAACTCTGGCCACTTCAATGTAGAGATCGATATTCCCGCGCTTGAGAAGCTGTCCTCCTCCAAGCGCACCACCCGCGAGTTCGTCGAGGAGTACTCGCTCCGCGACGGCCGCAAGATCAACCTGCTGGGCGAAGGCCGCCTCATCAACCTGGCCGCCGCGGAGGGCCACCCCGCCTCGGTCATGGACATGAGCTTCGCCAACCAGGCGCTCTCCGTCGAGTACCTGGTCAAGAACCACGGCCTCCTGGAAAAGAAGGTCTATGCCGTGCCCGAGGAAATGGACAAGCGCATCGCCCGGCTGAAGCTGGAAACCTTAGGCATCAAGATCGACCGCCTGACCCCGCAACAGGAGGAATATCTGGCGTCCTGGAGTGA
Source organism: Terriglobales bacterium (assembly GCA_036001865.1). Classification (GTDB taxonomy): domain Bacteria; phylum Acidobacteriota; class Terriglobia; order Terriglobales; family Acidobacteriaceae; genus DASYTX01. Next base: position 637 of record DASYTX010000010.1, on the reverse strand, counting down.
AGGAACCTAGAACCCGTCACCCCGTCTCACAATGGCTCCCAGGAAATCTCAGTGGGAGCGTCGGCCGTCAGGCAGCTGGTATCACCATTCTTTGAGTCGGGGTTATTGACCGCTGCGTAATTAATGTCCGAGCGAGGCATGCTCGTTGGGACCGGGAGGGCCCAGGCCCGAAGGGCCGACAGAGAGTAGCCCGGGACGTAAGTCCCGGGAAAGCTGGATCACCAGAGTTGTTCCTCTCTGCCGAAGGCCCGCGCGCAGGCCGGAGGCCGAAGCGCGCAGAAACAAGAAAAAAGGCCTCATGACGAGAGGACATTTTTGGAGCAGGGGCGGCGCGGGCCCGCCCTCATTTTTTTGGAATCGTTGCCTCTATTCCCATAATCCATAGCCCAAAACCCAGGAGGAGCTATGAGCGCACCTGCCGTCGCCGATCCCCGTTATCCCGTAGGCAAGTTCGAGACGCCCTCCACCGTAACTGAAGCCGACCGCAAGAAATGGATCACCGACATCGAAGGCCTGCCGGCCAAGATGCGCGAGGCCGCCCGCGGGCTCACGCCCCAGCAACACGATACGCCCTATCGCGAGGGCGGCTGGACGGTGCGTCAGCTCCTCCACCACGTCCCCGACAGCCACCTGAACG
>DASYTX010000009.1:0-8388 GCA_036001865.1 Terriglobales bacterium | reverse complement strand
ATTGTACGCTTCGACGATGGCGCGGGTGACGTCCACCGCCGGCACGCCCCACAGGATCTTCTCCTGGGGATCGCGCGGGTTGTAATTCATGATGAGAGCGAAGCCGTTGTCCTTGGCGTATTTGTCCAGCGACTGCATCAGTTTCTGCCCGATGCGATTGAACATCTCGTTCTGCGCGCCGCGGGCCTCGGCATCGGCATCTTCGGTGGAGCGCTGCAGCCCCTTCTGCTTGGTCTCGATGCTCCTGAGCAGGGTGGCGCGGGCGTCGTCATTGAGCTTCTCGCCCTGGGTCTGGAGCTGCTTGCGCAGCTCCTCGATTTCCTTGTTGAGGCCCTGCAACTCGGTCTGCTTGGGTTCAAACCGCTTCTGCAGGGTTTCGAGATCGCGCTGGCCTTCGTTGCTGCCCAGAATCGCGGCCTGGATGTCGATGACGCCGATCTTGGTCGGCGCGCCCACCGTGGGCGGCGGCGCCGAACCTGCGGGCGCGGGCGAGGAACCGGCGGGTGCTGCTGCGTTGCCCGTCTGCGCGAATGCGGCCAGGGACAGAATGATGGCCAAAATCAGTACAAATGGTGCAAAGGGCTTCATGCGATTTACCTTCAGCTCCTAGGGAGACTCCCTCCGAGATCTTCCAGAACAGCGCCACTCTCCGATAGCCCGCAGGCCATGCCGGCCACCGCGAATCATCTCGTGGGTTGCTGCATTATAGGTGTCTATTCCGGGCACCGTCAAACCACGCCGCCGGCCGCGCCGCTCAGAACGTGGTGCTGACGGTGAAGCGGAAGGTCTTGCGCGGTTCCTTCAGGCGGAAGTCGGGGGCGAAGGCGCGCAGGGTTTGCAGGTAGGTAAAGTCGCCCGCCGCTCCCGGCGGGAAGAGTTCGCGGGTGATGCACGGGGCGGCACCGCACTGATTGGGGGTCGAAGCAATGGTGTTAAGAAGGAGCGGATTGTAGGCCCAGTAGACACGGAAGGGAGCGTTGAGGATCGGCAGCAACACCTGCAGCTCCAGCCCGGTGGACATGCGGGGCACGAAGTTTGTCCTCGACACCACCTGCAAGTTGCGATCAAAAGTGAGACCGGTCAAGCTGCCGATGCAGTTGAAATTCACGTCCAGGCCGCTGCAGCCGAAGGTGGCACTGTTCAAATCGTTGAAGGCGGCATCGCTGATGCGGAGCTGCGAGTTGCGGCTAATAAAGTTCAGCCCGAAATCCACGAAGGGGGCCAGCGTAACCGGACCAATGATAGGGATGCGGTACTCTGCGTTGGCGACCATGCTGGTGTCCCCACCAGGAAAAACGATGCGCCGCACCGGTACCGGTACGGCGATGGCGCCGCGACGGGGATTGGTCGGGTCCTTGGGAACCGCGGTGCCGTCGGGATTGAGCAGGGGGATGGAGACGTTCTGCACCATGAATGCCACCGGCGAGACGGAGCGGATGTCGAAGCCCCGCAGGTCAGTGTCGCCACCCTGATAGAAGCGCTCGAATGGCGGCGCCACCAGGCCGCCGTAACCGGTCAGGAACGATCCCTGAACGCGGAAACCCAGGACGTGCGGGTGCTCCGCGTCGGGCGATCTCCTGATCGGGCGGAACATCTTGAACTCGACTACCGGGCGGAGGGCGCGGACATTGCCGCCCAAACCTGAGATCTCGCCTCCGATGTACAGGCTGCGCCCGCTGGACGGCCGGACAGGGCTGTCGATGGAACTGAAGGAGAAGCTGGGAAGCACTTTGCTGGTGACCACGCCTTGCAATGCGTTCGGCCCGGAGAGCCCGCGGAAGGCCAGGGTTTCGAAGAAATTGCGCGAGGCCTGGCTGAAGGGTGTGAGCGAGGAGGTATCAAAGGCGTAGATGATGCCGACGCGCTTCAACGAGCGGCGGAGCTGATAGGACGCCGACAGGCTGAACCCGGTGCTCGATTGGGTGTAGTTCTGCAGCACGTCCAGGAAACTCTGCGGCAGGTTCAGTTGTTGGCCGGTCGCGATACTGGTGAGCTGTGCCTGGTCGTATTCGAAGCGGCGGGTAAACACGCTGAAGCCCAACTGCAGCGGGCGGTCGAACATGTAGGGCTGGACGACACTGAGCAACAAGTTGCGTTCGCGGCTGCCGATGTTGGCTTCGATGCGCAGGGTCACACCCAGTCCGAACAGGTTGTTGGTTTCGTAGTTGATGCCGATGAACGACCCGGCCAAGCCGCTGACGCCGCCGGTAAGGCCAATGGAGTTCTTGCCCTTCTCCTTGACCTTCAGCGTGATATCCACGTTGCCTTCCTGGTTGTTCTGCTTGATATCTGAATCCTGTTCCGGTTTGAGCTGCTCGAAATAGCCCAACTGGTTCAGGCGCAGGATGCTGAACTCCCAGAGGCGGCTGTTGTAGAGTCCGCCTTCTTCCAGGGCCAGCTCGCGGCGGATGACCTTGTCGCGAGTAGTGGTGTTGCCCTGGAACTCGATGCGGCGCACGTAGAACTGCTTGCCTTCGTCGACGTCGATCTCTAAGTTGATGAGCTTCTTGTCGTCGTCGATTTTGGTATCGGGGACGGCGGTGAAGTTGATGTAGCCCAGCTCGCCGTAGGCCTTGCGCAGGTTTTCCAGGCCTTTGCGGATGTGGGCGACGTTGAAGATGTCACCGTCCTTGATGGGGAAGGTGGAGCGCAGGGCGCTCTGGCTTTTGATCGCCTTGTTGTTCTTGAAGCTGACACCGCCGAGGTTGTAGCGCTCGCCCTCCTCGATGGGGATGGTAATGTCCACCGCTTTGCCTCCGCCCTTCTGAATCAGCGGGATGCGGAAGCCTCCACTGTCGCGGATCTGAGTTTTGGGGTCCTGGACGATGGCCTTGAAATAACCCTTCTCCTGGTAGGCGTTGCGCACGCGCTCGGCGTCCTCGCTGAGCTTGCTGGCATCGAAAGTTTTGGAAATCACACCTTCGAGGATGATGGACTTGGGAATGCCGATGGGCTTCAGGTTCTTCATGGAGCGCCGCAGGTAGCGGCTGCTCAGCTTCTTGTTGCCCTCGAACCTGATCTTGCCCACCTTGACCTTGGGACCCTCTTTGACGTTGAAGGTCACGCCCACGGCGGCGGGCGGAATCTGCCGGACCTCGGTGCGGATGGTAGCGAACTGACGGCCGCGCTCGGCCAGCAGCTCCTTGAGCGTCACCTCGGCCTTCTTGACCTTGGTGGGATCGTACTGGCTCTCCTGCGAGAGGCCTACCTTGCGCTCCTTGAAGCGCTCCAGCACTTCGCTCTGGCTGACGGAGCCCAAGCCCACGTAGTTGATCTCGCGGATGGTGGGCCTCTCCTTGACGTAGATGTGAATGCGCCAGCCCTTGGGGGCCTCCTCGCGCTCGAAGCGCAGGTCTTCAAAGTAGCCAGTGTTCCACAAGGAGTGGAAGTCGCGCTGCAAAGCGGCTTCATCGTAGACGTCGCCGGCGCGGGTGAAGATGCGGGCGCGAATGGTCTCCGCCGGGATGCGGCGAGTGCCGTGGATTACGACTTCCTCAATCACGTTCTGCTGGGCCTGTGCCGCCTCGGGAAAAAGATGGAGGAGGAGACCCAGGAGAACGAGGAAGAATGCAACCCGCCGCTTTCTGTGGCCTACGCAGGCCACAGCTTCTTTCTGACGAAAATCAGAAATAAGAAAACCTCATCGCGGACTTGGGAAATGCCGATTATACGGTAGCGCAGCGACTCTCGCCAAAACACATCGTGGTCTTACGCGGAACTGTTTTCGCGCGCGCGTTCGACTTCCACTAGAACAGAGTAGAACGTGGCGGCAGCGCCCAGGTCGGTGAGGCGCTCGGAGGTGAGGACGTTGATGTTTTTTCCTTGGCGCGAGAGCTTGGCCCAGTTCAGTCGCGCGGCCACCACTCCCGGCTGCACTGCGCCGTCCACGCGGGCGGTGAGAGTGATCTCGCCGCGTTGGTTAAAGACGCGTACGGCATCGCCGTTGCCGATGCCGCGGGCCGCGGCATCTGGCGTGCTCATCTCCAGCAATCCCATCTGCTCCATGGCCTGATGCTGGGGAAGATTACAGAAAGTCGAGTTGAGGAAGTTGTCGGCTTTGCGTGCCAGCAGTTCCAGAGGATAGGCGTGCGATTGTTGGGTGTGGCGCGACTCGGCGGGCGGGACAAAACTCACTACCGGGTCGAGTCCTTGCGCGGCGAGCTTCTCGCTGTAGAACTCCGCTTTGCCGCTGGGCGTCAGAAAATTCCCTTCGGCGAACGGCAGGAAGTGATTGGGACCGACGTTCAGACGCACATGGGGGTCCTGCTCCAATCGCTCACGAGAGATTCCTTGCAGCCACGGGTGCGAGCTGTCGAGCGCGGAATCGACGGCCTCGTCAACCGACTGCCGCAAGCAATCGTCGTCGAAGCCCATCCTGCGGGCCAGCTCCTTGAACAGATCGAAGTTAGAACAGCACTCGCCAACGGGCTCGATGGCCTGATGCGACACCTGTAGATAATGATGACCGTAGGCGCTGACCAAATCCTTGTGCTCAAAGAAAGTAGTCGCGGGCAGGACGATGTCGGCGTAGTCGGTGGTGTCGGTGAAGAACTGCTCGTGCACGGCTACAAACAGATCGTCGCGCGAGAAACCGCGCACCACCAGGTTGTGGTTGGGCGCGACTGCCACCGGGTTGGAGTTGTAAACGAAAGCGGCCTTGATGGGCGGGCCGGCGAGCGCGGTCAGTGCCTTGCCGATCTCAACCATATTGACCCAGCGTGCCGGACGACCCAGTGGGCTGCGCTGCATGAGGTCAGGGCGCTCGATCAGGTCGCGGCGCAGCGGAAAAGCGCCGCTGGTGGAAAGTTGCGCCCCGCCGCCAACCTCCTTCCACGATCCGGTCAGGCAAGGCAGCATGGCGATGGCGCGCACGGCCATGCCGCCATTGTCAGTGCGCTGCAGGCCATAGTTCAGGCGGATGGCCGCGGGCCGCACGCTGGCGTATTCGCGGGCCAGCTTGACGATGTCTCCGCTGGAGATACCAGTGAGCGCCGCCACGCGCTCCGGCGGGTACTGCTGGACGCATTCGCGCAATTGGTCGAAGCCGATGGTGTGTTTAGCCACGTAGTCGGCGTCGTACAGGCCTTCATTGATGATCACCTGCATCATGCCGAGGGCGAGGGCGACGTCGGTGCCAGGATTGATGGGCAGGTACCAATCGGCCAGGGCGGCAGTACGCGTCTTGTAGGGATCGATGACCACCAGCTTGCCGCCGGCGCGCCGCGCCTCCTCGATGAACGGCCACAAGTGGATGTTAGTGCCGTGGATGTTGGCGCCCCAGGCGATGATCAGGCGGGAATGGCGGAACTGCTCGGGCTCGGTGCCGATCTTCGCGCCGAGCACTGAGACCAGGCCTTCACCGCCAGCGGTCGAACAGATGGTGCGCTTCAGTTGCGATGCGCCCAGGCGGTGGAAGAAGCGGCGGTCCATCGAGCCGCCAGTAAGCACGCCCAGGTTGCCGCCATAGGAATAGGGCAAGATGGCTTCGCTGCCGTACTCTCGCGTGATCCGGCGGAAGCGCTCGCAGATTTGGTTGAGCGCAGCGTCCCAGGTGAGGCGCTCAAAGTCCTCCGGCCCGCGCGTGCCTGCGCCCTTTTTAACCACGCGGCGCATGGGATAGAGAACGCGCTCAGGCGAATAAACGCGGTCGAGATACTTGGCCACCTTGGCGCAGAGGAAGCCGCGGGTGACAGGATGCGCGGGGTCGCCCTGGATCTTGGTCGCCTGCCCGTTCTCGACGGTAATGAGGACGGCGCAAGCGTCAGGGCAGTCGTGCGGACAGGCGGCTTGGACGATCTTCTTCATCTGAGGGGGATTATAGGGTAGACCTCAACATTTCCGAGGGAGGGAGGGCGGTAGGCGCTGCGCACACCTTAACAGCGGAAACAATCTACTTTATCTCGAGGATTTCCTTCTCCTTCGCCTTGCTCATCTCTTCCATCTTTTTGATTTCTTCATCGGTGAGCTTCTGCAGTTCGTCGTGGGAGCGACGCTCCTCGTCCTCGGTGATCTTCTTGTCCTTGAGCGCCTTCTTGATGGCGTCGTTACCGTCGCGGCGGATGTTGCGGACCGCGGTGCGGTGCTCCTCCAGGACTTTGTGCAGGTGCTTGACCATCTCCTTGCGACGCTCCTCGGTGAGCGGCGGCACAGGGATGCGGATGATCTTGCCGTCGTTCATGGGATTGAGGCCGAGGTCGGCGGCGCGGATGACTTTCTCAATGGCGCCCAGGGTGGAGGGATCAAAGGGCTGCACGGTAAGCAATTGCGCCTCGGGCGCGTGCACCTGGGCCACCTGGTTCAGTGGCATCTCACTGCCGTAGTACTCCACGCGCACGGAATCAAGCATATGGACGGAGGCGCGACCGGTGCGGATGGCGGCCAGCTCCTTGCGGAAGTCCTCCACCGCTTTTTCCATTCGGGTCCGGAGTTGCTGAAAGGTTTCTTTCAGAGCTGGAACAGTTGCCGTGCTGGGTTGTGGCATATGAAGGTCTTAGCCCTGGTCGCAGTGGCCGCCGGTCAACGTCTGCGCCGGCCAGAGGTCCAAGAACCGAGCATTATAAACAAACGAGCGCGGGCTAAATCGCGCAAATGTTATGGGAGGAAACAACCGGGACGCGGGACGGGCTTGCTAGGCGCCGCCTTCAAAGTCCTGGTCGTAGAAGATGTAGGTTGCGCCGCGGATCAGCTTGAAACGCACCAGATCGCTGCAGGTCTCGCACAGGGGAAAATGGTCGCCACTGATCATCACCACCTCATGGGTTTCGCGATGCTGGCGGTCGTGGACCACTTCATAGATGCCTGACTGCCGCACGGTATCGCCCGGGCGGAAGGGCCGGACATGACCCCGCCGATGCGCACGTGGCTTGCCGCCCGAGCGGCCCTGTTTCAGTTGAAATGTTTTTGGACTGGACGGATGGCGAGAGACACCCGCATTGGGAGCTATGGAAGACATGGTTGTCTTTTGAGGGTGGGTGCAATTTAATATCGCACGCCGCCGCGGGCAAGAAAAAAATGCGGAGGAGGCCGGGCGACCGGCAGGGTCTAGCGTCCAGCGTGGGCACGCCGCTTGCGGAAATCCCGGTCCTTTTCGATAGACTGGGCGGCGCTCAGAAGCTTGAAGCGGACCGCCTGCCCACAATGGCTGCAGTCGGGAAACTTCTGGCCTTCGACCAAGGTAGCTTCGTGATGGGGGCGGTGCTTCTGGTGAATGACGAGGTAAACGCCGGAATGGGGAACGGTGCTCCCTGGCCTGTGGAGGTGCTCAGGCATGATCGTGCGGGGGACGCCCCGAAGCGGTTATTGTAATCCTAATTCTGAGAGGCGGTGGCCGGCGGGGACGACTGGAGTAATTCTGCCATGGGCCGGCCTTAGCCGCTGACCAGAGAGCCTATCTTCTCGCCCGTGACCACGCGGCGGATGTTGCCCAGCCGATTGAGGTTGAAGATCACGATGGGCAGGTTGTTGTCCTTGCACAGGCTGATGGCGGTGGAGTCCATCACCTTCAAGCCCAGCCGGAGCACGTCCATGTAGGAGATGGTGTCAAACATCTTGGCGTCCTTGACCAGCACCGGGTCGGCGTCGTAGATGCCGTCCACCTTGGTGGCCTTGAGGATGGCGTCGGCCTTGATCTCCATGGCGCGCAGCGAGGCGGCGGTGTCGGTGGAGAAGTAAGGACTGCCGGTGCCGGCGGCGAAGATCACCACGCGGCCCTTCTCCAGATGACGGATGGCGCGGCGGCGGATGAAGGGCTCGGCGACTTGGTTCATCTCGATGGCCGACATCACCCGGGTGAAGACCCCGCGCTTTTCCAGGGCGTCTTGCAGGGCCAGGGCGTTGATCACCGTGGCCAGCATGCCCATGTGGTCGGCGGAGACGCGGTCCATGGCGCGGGCATGGTCGGCCATGCCGCGGAAGAAGTTGCCGCCCCCGACCACGATGGCGATGTCCACGCCCAGAGCATGGACATCCTGGAGCTCGGCCGCCATCTGGTCGATGCGGCCGACGTCAATGCCGAAGCCCTGGCCCCCGGCCAGCGCTTCGCCGGAGAGCTTGAGCAGAATGCGCTTGAAGGCAAGTGTTTCCATGAGTGGCCGAGTCTATTAGTACCAGAATTTGCGCTGCGACCGTAGGCCTAAGGTCGGGACCACCAGCACGAGGGCGGGCCCGTCCCAGTGAGCACAAAAAATCCGGCGCACCATCCGTGCGCCGGAAAGCGGTTGCTGCAGAGGCTATTCGCCCGCCGCGGGCTTGGTGACAGCGATGGTTTCGCTGATGTCGCCCACCTTGAAGCGGGCAAAGCGGCGTACGGAAATGTTCTCGCCCAGCTTGCCGATGGCGCTGGCGATCAACTGGCCGACGGAGATGGCCTGGTCCTTGATGAAGGGCTGC
>DASYTX010000008.1:0-7262 GCA_036001865.1 Terriglobales bacterium | reverse complement strand
CGCGATCACCGTGCCGCGGATGCCCCCGCTGGTGACCACCCGGTCGCCGGTCTTCACGCTGTTCAGCATTTCCCGCCAGCGTTTCTGGCGGCGCTGCTGCGGCATGATCAGCAGGAAGTAAAAAATGGCGAAAATAAAGACCAGCGGCAGCCAGAGCAGGATGCCGCCACCCTGACCTTGACCGCCTTGCAAGACAAATGTCGCGAGAGCTGTTGGTTCCATCAGAACTGCGAGTCCGGCACGCCCCAGATGAGCATGGTGCGGCGCCCTTCGTTCCCTGTGACCTGCGGGAAATGTGATCTGCTAGGCTGGGTCCCCTTGCTGTTGCGGGGAGTTCTGCCTCTGCGATCGAACACTGAAAAGAAGTTCGTCCAAGTGCCCAAGTTTAATAGCATGCCGGACGCTCCGCATTGTGTCAAGGTATCGCGCCAGGTTGTGTATGGAATTGAGCACGCCGGCCAACGCCTCGTTCGAACTGTAAAGATGGCGCAGGTAAGCGCGCGAGTAGCGCGCGCACACCTTGCAGCCGCAGCGCGGGTCAACCGGACGCTCGTCGCGGGCAAAGCAGGCGTTCTTGATCGGCAGCCTGCCCTCCGACGTGTACAACAGTCCGTGGCGCGCGGCGCGCGTAGGCAGCACGCAATCGAACATGTCCACTCCCATAGCGGCATACTCCACGATTTCTTCCGGGGTTCCCACGCCCATCAGATAGCGCGGCTTGTCCGCCGGAAGAAGCGGCAGCGTCTCGCCCACCATGTCGCGGGTCAGCGCCCGCGGCTCGCCTACGCTCAGGCCGCCAATGGCGTAACCGGGAAATCCGATCTCCACCGTCCGCTCGGCCGATTCGCGCCGCAGATCAGGATGCATCCCGCCCTGCACGATGCCAAACAAGGACTGTGTAGCCCGGTCGCCCTCGACCGGGCCTTCTGCCCACCGCTCACTGCCCACCGACCACTTCATCTTGCACCGCTCCGCCCACCTCAGCGTCATTTCCATCGACCGCCGCGCGCGCTCGCGGTCGGCGGGAAACTCGGTGCACTCGTCGAAGGCCATGATGATGTCGGCGCCCAGCGCAATCTGTGCTTCCGTGGCCGATTCGGGCGTCAGAAAGTGCAGTGCGCCGTCCAGATGTGATCGGAACTCCACGCCCTCCTCGGTTACCTTGCGCAGGTCGCTCAGGCTGAATACCTGGTAGCCGCCGGAGTCGGTGAGGATGGCGCGCTCCCACGACATGAACCGGTGTAGCCCGCCGAGTTGGCGGATCGTATCCGTCCCTGGCCGCAGAAAAAGATGATAGGTGTTCGCCAGCAGGATTTCCGCGCCCAGCTCTTCCAGCACGTCCTGGGCAACGCCCTTGACCGTCCCGAGCGTACCTACCGGCATGAAGACCGGAGTCGCAACTTCGCCGTGCGGGGTCAGAAGCGTGCCCGTGCGAGCCTGGCCGCAAGTGGCCTCGATGTGGAACTGCGCACCCATCGGAAGCACTGATTCTACAATCGCGGCGTTGGGAAAGCCCCGCACTGCCCAGCCCGGCAAGTGATTTAGCGGAAAGGATTGGCTGGCCGCTACTTCACAGAACCAGCATCTCAAACCAGTTGGTAATCCTGAGCGCAGCGAAGGATCTTGAGGCGGTTGGCGGGCGTCTGAGCCCGCTGCCGAAATCCTGAGCGCAGCGAAGGATCTAGGGTTTTCTTTAAAGGACCATGCAGGTAAATGTGCGAGGAGCCCCTAATTGACCTGAGACTTGAGATACGACTCAAGCTGCCGCTTCACCAACGCCGCAGCCTCCCACGGGTTCTCATGTTCAGCCCAGAAGCCGAGCTGGGCGAACTCTGCGCGCCATCGGCCGCCGGGCAGGGGCGTGATTTCGATTCTTTCCATGTCGTTCGTACTCACCTATCCATGATGCCGGACAAACGCGCGCGGACGGATGGCACTTGTGGCCATCAAGCACCTGTCCAGTTACCCCCTGTACTTCCGTGGACAGCGTTGCTCAGGCGAACAGCTCCTGCACCCTATCGACGAAGTACGCGGGGCCTTCTTCCTTCTGGATCACGTCGTCAGAGCAGGAATCGCGCGGAACATAGGTGGTCATGGGCGTCAGGAAGGCGATCAGTTGCTCGCGATCGGCCTGCTTGATCTCCTCGCAGAACTCCATGGCGGCGGTGAGCTGGTTCTGCACACCTACCACCAGGAGATGGAATTTCTTTGGCTGCCAGAAGTCAGCCTTTCTGGAGAAGGATGGCCGCGGGTGAGTCGCCAGTTTTCAGCGGCTTGTCATGCTGAGCGCAGCGAAGCATCCCTATAACCGGCGCGGGTGGCGAGTCGAAGGATCTGGGGGTTTTCTTCGCACTTGGCCGACGACCGAAGGCCGACGACCGACGACGGCCTTCCTACACCGCCTACACCGCCACCTTCTTCAGCTTGGCCATGAACCGCCCCACGTTGACAATGGCGCGCGCGATGGTGCCGCGGCCCACTTCCTTTTCACCTTCCCAGCAGCGCACGCAGAAGCCGTAGAACTTGCCGTCGAACGATTCCAGCACGGCCTCGCAGCGGACCTTGGCGCCCACGCCGCTGGCCGCCAGGTGCTCGATATTGATGGCCGTGCCCACGCTGATCTCATCGCCCTCGCAGTAGGGCTGCAACAGAAAGAAGGCGGTCGTCTCCATCAGGCGGATCATGTCCGGCGTGCTGAAGACTTCAGGAAGCTGGGGATGATGGAAGGTGAGCGTGTGCTTGAACTCGACCGTCCGCTCCAGCTCGTGACGTGTGCCAATAGGAACGGCTTTCATGCCGCTGCCCGGCGCCCCTGGCGGCTGCCCTCGATGCCGTCGAGCGCCCGCCACAGCGCCCGCGCCGTGGTTTCAGCGGCGTCGAGTGCTTCCTCTTCGAGCCACGGGCGATTGAGCAGCATCTTGGCCAACTGCTCGCGCCAGACACGGGCGTGATGGACGTCGGCGGTGGCGTGCAGGATGAAATAGCGGCAGGCTTGCTCGTTGGCGGCGTACTTCGAATGCAGTCCACGCGCTTTCTCCTGCGCCACCCGCGGCACCTGCGATTCGTAGGCGTAGAACGCCGCCAGCGCCGCCGCCGGCGATCCCTCGCGCGCCAGGCGGTGGAAGGTGGCGATCAGCTCGCGGATTTCCGGCAGTGGCTCGCGTTTCTGTATCTGCTCGGCGCTTGCCCCGACGCTCTCGGCAAAGTCCAGCCACAGGGCGTGGTGCGGACGGCCGTCCGGCGAACCAACACCCAACTCGTCTTCGATGTTCCCCAGGACAGCGTGACGAAGATCGCCCTCAGGCAGCCGCGCCGCGAACTCCTGCAGGTAGGTGGGGAATGCGGCGACATGATGGTAGTACTCGGCAGCGTATTGCCGCAGGTCCTCGCGCGACAGCCGGCCTTCAGTCCATGCCTGATAGATCGGATGCTTCAGCAGGTCGTACTTGGCGATACGCGCCTCAAGCTCTTCCCAAAAATCCTGGTGCATGAGTCCACCCTCGCAAGTGAATTGGGGTATGGGCAGAGAACTATACGGGAAGGCGTGCCCACTCTCAAGTGTGGCCTTTTTTTAAAGCACTCAACAGCGAGAAATCCCGTGCATCTTGCCTTGGGCGCGCTTGATCTCCTTGGGAGACAGCTTGGCAGCAAGCATGTCCACGGCAGTCTTTGCTTCTTTGACACCGTTTGCGTGGGCCATCCAGAGCCAAGCGTACGCCGTGACGTTGTCCTGCTTCACTCCTTCGCCCCTGGCGTACATCAAGCCGAGGTTGAACATCGCCGGAAAGAAGCCTGCGCATGCCGCCTTGCGATACCATTTGGACGCCTCGCGCAGGTTCGGCTGTAAGCCACCGCTGCCGGTGTACAGCCTGTTAGCATGCTCGAAGAGGGCCGGCCCATAGCCGCTCTTAAACGCCTTCTGAAACCATTCGGCTGCCTGTATATCGTCTCTTGCGACCCCTTGGCCAGCGGCATACATGTGGTATAGCTTCAGCATGCCGTACGGGTGACCCGCATCGGCTCCTTTGCGGTACCATTTTGCAGCTGCAGCCATATTCTGCGGCACTTCGTCGCCCTTTTCATACATGTCTCCAACCTTCAGTTGACCTTCGACTATCCAGCCCGGCCTCAGTTCTGGCAGCAATGGCTTCAGAGCTGCTTCGGCGATAGCAGGGTCGACATCCCCTGCGAGCGAGAACCAAACAAAAGCAACGATCTTGTCGTAAGGCGCACCTTCGGCGTTGTAGTACGCCGCGCCTACGTTGAACATGGCATTGGCGTTGCCCTGCTTGGCCGCCCGCCGATACCAGCGCACCGCCTCGTCATGGTCCTTGGGCCCACCACGTCCTAGGCGGTAGAGAATGCCTACAGCGTTCTGCGCTTCGGCATCGCCCTGCTCTGCCGCCTTGCGGTACCAAACCGCGGCGAGATTATCGTTTTGAGGCACTCCGTCGCCGTTCTCGTAGGCCCGGCCGAGTGCCACTTGTGCCTTGGCATCTCCAGCCTCCGCCTTCGCCTTAAGCTCCGCTGTCCCCGTCGAACCTGTGGCACGTGGCAGTCCTGGAGCTACCGCGGCCAACCACAAGAAGATCACAATCTTCGAAACGCGGACACCTGCTCCCATCTCTTCCTCAGGCTTGTATTTATCACAATGCTGAATCGAAATCGGAGACCTTCTAAGCGCTGTTCTGAATCCGGAACAGCCCATTCGTATAATGACCGCCCTGACCGGAGGTGTTCAATGCGGGACGTGAGTTGGGTTGCGGTTCTCATCCTTGCTCTTGTATCGACCGCTGCTGCTCAGCAGACACCGCCGAACATCGCTCAGGCAACGGCGGGCGGCGGCAAAACAGGGGAGGTCTCAACCGACGACCTGCGCCGCATCTTGGCGGAAAAATCCGCCACCGTGTTCGACGCCCGCCCCGCGCTGGAGTACGCCATCAGCCACATCCCGGGCGCGCTGAATGTAGCGCCCAAGCCAGGTGTTGATATCGCCAAATACGTGTCCGACGTGGCCGAGATCGGGCGCCGGCTGGGCGGTGACAAGTCCAAGCCCGTCATCCTCTACTGCAACGGGCCATTCTGCGGAAAAGGTTCCCGTCTGGCGGACGAGCTGGTGGCCGCCGGTTACACCAATGTCCGCCGCTATCAGTTAGGTGTGCCGGTCTGGCGGGCCCTCGGCGGCATCACCCAGATCGAACCCGAGGGCGTCAAGCACGTCCGCGCCAACGATCAAACGGCAGTCTGGATCGATGCGCGTAACCCTGAGCAGTTCCAGCGTGGCTCACTGCCCGGCGCGAAGAACGTTACCGCGGCTGTCGCGCAGGGCGGCAAGGACAATCCCGAGATGATGAAGGCCAAGAACGACGGCCGCCTGCCCATGAACGACCACAACACCCGCATCATCGTCTTCGGCGCCAGCGCCGAGGAGGCGCGCACCGTGGCCGAAGCCCTGGCCCGCGAAGCCTTCCATAATGTGTCATTCTTCGCCGGCAGCTTCTCCGAGCTGCGCGAGCTAGTGGGCCGCTGATTCTCTCCGTGCCTCCGTCGTGAAAAGGGCTTGCACGGCTGATGGCGCAGGGCTCAGCCCTGCGATCATCCTGCTTCCACCTTACATTTTGTCATCCTGAGCCGCGTGAAGGAGCGCTGCGACCTGAGCGCGAGCGAAGGATCCCTACCCTGCAAGAGAATGCTGGGTGGTCCGAACCAAGCCTGGCTTCTGCCGGCCGGGTACTCTTGGCTTCAATTCGTCAATCCGTAAATCCGACAATCCTTCAATTCCGTGTGCCTCCGTGGTGAACAAGGCATCTTCGTCCGCTGTGCTATATTCCGCGTAAATGTCTTTGCTTTACCTGCTTCCTGTGCTGTTGCAGGTGCTGGCCCTGGTCCACTTCGTCAAGTACCGCAGCGCCAGCTACATCTGGCTGTTCATCATCATCTTCCTCGGGCCCATCGGCGCCCTGGTCTACATCATCGTGGAAATCGTGCCCGAGCTGCGCGCCACCCACACGTCCGTCGGCTGGTTGGCGAAAAAGAAGCGGCTGAAATATCTGGAAGCGGTGGTGGAGGAGAATCCGTCGGCAGGAAACTACGAAGAGCTCGCCGACCTTTACCTCGAGCAGAAAAACTACCCCCGCGCCCGCGAGTGCTTTGATCGCGCCATCTCCTCGCGCACCGACCACGCCGACCCGTTCTATGGCCGCGCCCTGTGCTCGCTCCACCAGGGTGACTACCCGGCCGCCATTGCCGATCTGGAGAAGGCCATCTCCTTCGATCGCAAGCACGACTACGGACGCGCCCTTGGGCTTCTTGCCATGTGCTACGCCCGCGCCGCACAGCGGGAAACGGCAGAAAAGCTCTTCCGCGAGGCGCTCGCCACTTCCACTCTTTCCGAGACGCAGTACAACTTCGCGTGTTTGCTTGCCGAACTCGGCCGCAAGGACGAAGCCCGCGACTGGGCCAAGCGCATCCTGAACAAACAGGCGACCCTCTCCGGCCCCCTCCGCCGCCTGGAACACGGCTGGGTCAAGAAGAGCAAGGACCTGCTGAAAGAACTGGAAGCGCCGGCCAGGGCAGGAGCGGCGGTGTAGCCCAGCCGCCCTCGGCTGGGGGGCGCGTGAGGGTAAATGGCCAAGAAGCGTAAGCCGCAGAGCAGGACTGTGGCGGGCTATACGTGCGAGTGTGGGGAACGCGTCGTAGTTTTCGGGCCTGGTGTTATTAATAATCCGCCGAGCACAATCAGAGCCCACTGCTCACGAGGTCACGAGCGAGTAATAACAATGGCTGACCTGTATGACGGCTCTGTAGAGCTGGAGAGTTGGACCCAGGGCGACTCAAAATCAGACTAGACCACCACCGACAGACGCCATATTGCAACGTCTCTATCGTAAGCTTCGGCTCCAGGCCTGTTGATTTGCTTTCGATCAGCCCACGCACCTTCTCCACGAACTCCCCCACGCCCATGTCTTCCGTCTTTTCTTTCCCTCGCGTGCGGACGTTGACGCGCACGCCCTCCTGCTCCTTGTCGCCCACCACCAGAATGAACGGGACTTTCTGCAGGGCATGCTCGCGGATCTTGGCGTTCATCTTTTCGTTGCGATCGTCCACATGGACACGCACGCTCACCGCCTGGAGCTGCGCCGCCACCTGACGAGCGTAATCGTGGTGACGTTCGCTGATGGGCACCACCACCGCCTGCACCGGCGAGAGCCAGGCAGGAAACGCCCCGGCGTAGTGCTCCAGCAGCACGCCGAAGAAGCGCT
>DASYTX010000007.1:0-9250 GCA_036001865.1 Terriglobales bacterium | reverse complement strand
CTACGGCGCTAGCCGCAGCCTCTCGCCGTCCAGCAACACCTAGATCCTTCGCTTCGCTCAGGATGACAAGTCAGGGGCATGGGTCATTTATCATGAAGCGCCATGATCCACGAGATCTTCCCCGTCGGGCCGTTGCAGTGTAACTGCTCGGTAATTGGCGACGAGAGCACGCGCGAGGGCATGGTCATCGACCCCGGCGACGATGTCGAGGAGGTGATGGCGCTAGTGCGCAAGCACGGCTTGACGGTGAAATACATCGTGGTCACGCACGCTCATCTGGACCACATTGGCGGGGCGATGAAACTGAAGCGGCTGACGGGCGCGCCCATCCTGCTCAATCAAAACGACTACGCGCTCTTGAAGTCGCTGCCGGTGCAGGCCATGTGGATCGGGATGGCGCCACCGGATGAGGTCAAGATCGACCAGAGCGTCAGGGATGGCGATGTGGTGCGCGTAGGGGCGGTGAGCGCCAACGTGATGCACACGCCGGGGCACACCGAAGGCAGCGTATCCCTCTATTTGCCGGCGGAGCGCAAACTGATTGCCGGTGACACTCTGTTCGCGGGTAGCATCGGGCGCACCGACTTGCCTGGGGGATCGTTCGAGAAGATCATGCGGTCGTTGCACGGGACGGTGCTGTCGCTGCCCGATGAGACCGTGGTCGTGCCCGGACATGGACCGCTGACGACCGTCGGGGAGGAGCGGGAGACGAATCCGTTCCTGCTGGGGCGGTTTCAAGAGTAGTTTCGAGTTTCAAGTTTCAAGTTCCTCATTTCGAGTTTCAGTTTCTCTTTTTGGTTTCCGGTTTCTCGACAGACACCGGAAGTTCTCTTTGTCTCCGTATCTCGGTAGTGATCACCCCAAAAATTCCAGGAGGCGGCGCATGCCTGCACGAAATGTATCAGGCGGCGTAATGAGGCTGAGAACGAAATAGCCGTCGTCCGGGAAGTCGTAAAAATGGCCGGGGTGCACGAGCACGCCGCGCTCCTCGAGCAGGGCGATGGCGAGGTCTTCATCAGGCCGGGTCGCGGGGACACGCAACACGGAATACCAGCCGCCCTCGACTTCCAACCGGTGACAGTGGGAGTGACTTGCGAGTTGGCGGTCGAGTTCCGTCAGATTCTCTGTGAGCCGACGGCAAATCTGCTTCTGGATGGCGTGGCGGCCGGCCAGAAGTGACGGCAGCGCAAGCTGGAGAGGCGTGCTGACCGACAGATAAGTATCGGCGATGACTTCCAGTCGTTGCAGCGCGGCGGATTTAAGTTCTGGCGGACCGTTCAGTACCAGCCAGGCAAGCTTCATCTGTGGCAGTGCGGCGATCTTAGAAAGACCACTAAGTGTGAAGGAAAGAGCGGAGTTGGCGGCTGCGAAGCTGGGCCGCGGCAGGCCGTCGTGGGCATAGTCGAGGAAGACTTCATCGGCGATCAAGGCGAGGGAGCGCTCGGCGCACAGCATGTCGAGCCCTCTCATTTCCTCCGGGCCGAGGAACGATCCTGTGGGGTTGTTGGGATGAACGACAATTACGGCCCGGGAGCGCGCGGTGATCGCGGAAGTGACTGAGTGCAGGTCCAAATGCCATCCGTAATCGTAGAAGAGACGATAGGGGACAAGGCTCAAGTCCTGCAGCGACGCGAGAAACTCAAAGAGTGGATAGCTGGGCGCGGGGACGAGCACCTGTTCACGAGGGTCGCACAGGAGGCGAAAGATGTAGGTGTAGGCCTCGCTGGTGCTGGCGGTGAGGATGACGTCGTTGCGGTCGACGACTGTACCACGCTCAGCGTAGTAGCGGGTGACGGCCTCGCGCGCTTCGCGCAGCCCGCACGGATCGGGATGATATTCGAGGCCGGCGGGATGGATGAGTGATTCGAGCAGGCGCGGGTCATAGTTGAAGCCGCAGCGCGTTGGGTTGGACTCGGTGAGGTCGAAGAGTTCACGCCCTGCGGCGCGGTGTGCGTTCAGTGTGGCAGAGAAGCGATTCGGGGTCAGATTCCACTTGGTACGGGAGGAGAACATGCGGGGGATAGTAGAAAGTTGAAAGGAAAGTGGAAAGTTAAAAGTGAAAAGTGGAAAGTCAAGGTGAGAAGGGGCGTGGCAAAAGCCACGCCCCTTTGAGCGACCGGAAAGCCTAGCGGGTATCGACCCCGAGGCCGAGGATGGCCTGGGCTTCGATGGCTTCGTTGCCACGGAGCACGGGACGGAAGCGCCAGTTGGCGAGGGCGGAAACCATCCTGGCAGTCAGTTCCGCATTGCTGGTTTCAAGCACCTTCAGGTTTCTAAGAAGGCCGGTGCTGTCGATGATGCAAGACACCACGAAGCGGACCTTGGCGATGCCGGAGGGCACTTCGGAATGCTTCAGTTCGGGTGCGGTGAGTTCTTCAGCGAAGGCCGCGCCCGACCCATCGGCATACTGCAGGACGGCGGTGCCGGCACGGGTATCGAGGTAGATGGTGTAAACCTTCGCACCTTTCAGCAAACCATACTTGTTGAGCGCGCCGCCGGCACGCGGGCTGGCGACAATGATGACAGCAGGAGTGCGTCGCGGGCCGGACGGGGCCGGAACGGTGGGATTCATGCCGGGGCCGGAGGCGAAGCTGGGCAGGTTGACAGCGCCGCCACGGATGGTGACGCCGGGCATCGAAGGCGTGTGGCCATTGCCCGCACCACCAGGACCGGGGCCGAGACTGGTGCCCCCCTTGGCCATGGGATCGGCGCCGAGGCCGGTGCCCGTGCGTCCTGCGCCGGGACCAGTGCCTGCGTTTCCGGAACCAGGGCCAGTGCCGCTGCCAATTCCGGCGCCGCCGCCCGAGCCACCGAATCCGCCGTCCTTGCCACCTTGCGGCGACATGGCCAAAGAACCGAGTTCGCTCTGCGCGGGCATGCCGATCTTGTCGCCCGGGTTTACGGAGACGATGATGCCGCTGGGCCCATCCGGGCCGCCGAAACCGGGCTCGCCAGCCTGAGGAGCCGGTGATACACCCGTAGCGCCAGCTACGCCCTTACCAGCGCTACCGCCAGCGGGCACACCCGCGGGAGTGCCGCCGGTCTCAACCTTGTTGCTTGTTCCGCCGATGCCCGAGGCGCTGGTAGCGGCGGTCTTAGGTGGTTCTGAAGGCGCGGCTGGGGTCATGCTGTTGGGCAGCCCGGCAAATTCGCGGAGGTTGCGCTTAATGTCCGCGGGCGCAGGCTGAACGATGTCGCCCACTGGTAGGGCGAGTTTGGGAACGGCTACGGAGCGCGCTACGTTGGGGGCCAGCGGAATAGGAGCCTGGCTGTGCAGGTTCGGGCGCGGCGCGGAGTCGGGTCGCAAGCCGAGCGCCGGAGCTTGGACAGCAACTTGCGGCCGCGGCTTGGGCAAAGCCTTGAATTCCATTGCCGGCCGCTCAGGCGGTGCGCTGACGGCGGGTTTCATGTCGAAGGCAGCACTATCGAGCTTGCGGGTAATGCTGTTGGCAGGCGCTGCGGGAGCCAGCGGTCCGCCCAGCGCCAGCAAATTGGCCACGGGCTCATCGGTGCGTGGCAGGTTGAGCTTGGGCGCGTCCACCACGCGTTCCACCGGCTTGGGTCCACGGGCAATGCGAATGGTCTGGGTCGGGTGATAGAAGTCGCGGCCTCCACTCGCGCCGCTGCGGCCTTCCTGCGCGCCGCCGGAATCATGAACTTCAGGCAGTTGCGGCGCCTGGTAGTAAATGACGCGCGAATAGTCCGGAGCAATGAACCGCGGAACTTCCATGTTGAGTTCGGGTAGGGGCCAAAAAAAGCAGGTGGCACAGATCAGGCCCGCGTGCAGCAGGACAGAAAGCACCAGGGACTTGCCGCGCGGCTCGGAGTGCTCGATGGTAAGACGCGGAGGGCGGGAAAAGGAGGGACCGAGGTTAGCGAAGAACGCCTCCCAGCGCGGCTCCCAGTAAACCAGAAGGTCAGCCTTACGTCGTTTCATGCCGCAACTACCCCATCCTTGCTCATGCGGATTTCAATCTGATCGTTGAGGACAGTACCGGTATCCCACACGGTGTGGGAGGGCAGCTCGAGTACGGTAGCCGCTTCCAAGCGGACCGGCGTGATGCGCCAAGGCTTGACGTTCTCCTCGATGTGGACAACGCGGTTCTCGGCGTCGAGGTAAACCACATCGATGGCAAAGCGCATGCCCAGTGTGTGCACGCCCTGGCAGGGGATGATCCATAGGCCCTGACCCGCGCCGAACTGCTCCCGGTCCATGCCCAGCAAACCGCGAAACCGCTTCCAGTGCGTGTCGGCCACGCAAAGTTGGCTGGCGATAAAAGCCTGCCGCGTGCGGTTAAACGCGTATCCTGTGCTCGAGTCCTGCGGCATAGCCTCTCCGGAAACGATTTGGTCTTGCACCCTACCGTTGAACAGCGGGAAACACATTGCGCATAGCGTTGATGGCCATGGGGCCCAGGCTTACCAGGAACATCGCCGGAAAGAGAAAGAACACCAGCACGGGCACCATCTTTACCGTGGTCTTGGCGGCCTTCTCCTCGGCACGCTGCCGGCGCTGGGTGCGCAGGGAGTCGGAATGCACGCGCAGCGCGTGGGCAATGCTGGTGCCGAAGCGGTCGGTTTGCACGAGCACGGCGACCAGGGCACGCACGTCGTCGACACCGGTGCGGTTGGCCAGGTTGCGCAGCGCTTCCGGGCGAGTCTTGCCGGCGCGGATCTCCAGGTCCAGCAGAGAGAACTCTTCACTCAGCTCGGGATGGGCGTGGCTCAGTTCCTGGCCCACGCGGCGCAGGGACTGGTCCAGGCCCAGGCCAGCCTCGATGCAGATGACGCAAAGGTCGAGGCCGTCGGGCAGGCCAAGCCGGATTCGGTCCTGACGACCGCGGATCTTGCGCTTCAGGATCGAGCTGGGCAGCATGAAGCCGACCAGCGGAGCCAGCACCGCAAAGAGGGTGTTGCGTGTGGCCAGTCCACTGACCACCGCGATGGCGAAAAACAGCACAGGCAGCAGGACCTTCAGGGTCAGAAAAAGGGTGAGGTGGTAACCCTCACGGTAGCCGGCCTGCATGAGCTGCGCACGGACGCGCGAGACCTCGCCGGGCGAGCGCGGCAACACGCGGCTGATGGGATACAGTGCCTGCTCCAGCCGCTCGCGCATCACGGGCTTGCGCGTGCGGGGAGTCTCGCGTCCCAAAAGGGTGCGAAGGCGTGCCGCCACCCCGGAGGCTGGCACCATGATGGCGGCCCCAAAAGAGAACAGCGCGGTAGCAAACGCCAGGAACAGAATCGATGTGTAAACCGTCTCCATAAACCTATACCTGGATACGAATGATCCTGCGGATCAGGAAGAAGCCAATGATCTGCAGGGCTAGGCTGATCACAATCATCCAGTGGCCAGCAGTGGTGGTGAAGAGCGGGCGCACCATGTTGGGGCTGACGATCATGAAGCCGACCACCATGACCGGGGGCAGGCCCATGAGGATGGCCAGCGTCAGCCGCCCCTGGGCCGTATAAACACGCACCTGGCGCAGAATCTTGAAGCGCTCGCGGATGACGTAGGACAACTTGTCGAGGATCTCCGCCAGGTTGCCGCCGGTTTCGCGCTGCAGCATAACGGCGGTGACGAAAAACTTGACGTCGAGGATGGGCATGCGGTCGGACAGGTTGAGCAGGGCGTCACGGATGGGGAGACCGTACTTCTGCTCCTCGAAGGCCTTGCGGAACTCCACGCCCACGGGATCGCTGATCTCGTTGGCGACCAGCTCCAGGGCGGTGCTCATGGAAAGGCCGGCGCGGGTGGCGCGGGCCAGGAAATCGATGGCTTCGGGAAACAGCTCCTCGAAGCGGCTGAAGCGGCGCGCGCGGAGAAATACCAAATAGAACCAGGGCACTAGCAGGCCCAGCGCAGCAAAGAACGCGGCAATCCCCAGCGAACCGGACAGGAGCTGGGCAATGAGGCCCAAGGTCACTGCCAGGCAGGCGCCGACCAGGAGGAACTTGCCGGGACGGATGCGGAGGTCGGCCTGGGCCAGCACCTCCTGCAGCTTGCCGCTCCAGGAGAACTGCTGAAGCATGCGGTTCAGTGCGGGGATCTCGCTGAGCAGCTCGTCGCGCAGCAGCTCAATCTCCTCGCTGGGATTGCGGGTGGCCACGCGGTTGAGCACGGTGAGGCGCTCCCGCAGCAGCCGTGCACGGTCGCTGCGCGCGTCAAAGGCCAGCAACAGCGCGAAACTGGCCAGCGCAGTCAGCAAGAAAACCGCCAGCAGCACCACCAACGACATCTTTTCTCCTCCAGCTACTCCCGGGCGGTCAGCCCACCATGTCCGGGTCAAACAGTGAAGCCCGCAGCCGGTAACCTCCGGCCGCGAGGCGGTCGGCAAACTTGGGACGCACGCCGGTGGCGCGGAAAATGCCGCGCACCTTGCCGGTCTCGGATACACCGCGGCGCTCAAATACAAAGATTTCCTGCATGGTGACCACGTCTCCTTCCATGCCGGTGATCTCGGAAATGTTGACCACCTTGCGCGTACCATCGGAGAGACGGGCGATCTGCACTACCACCTGGATGGCGGAGGCGATCATCTGGCGGACCACCCGGTCGGGCACATTAAGGTTGGCCATAGCCACCATGCCCTCCACTCGGCTGAGGGCGTCGCGCGGGGAATTGGCGTGCACGGTGGTGAGCGAGCCCTCATGGCCGGTGTTCATGGCCTGCAGCATGTCGAAGGCTTCCTCGCCGCGCACCTCGCCCACGATGATGCGGTCGGGGCGCATACGCAGGCTGTTGATCACCAACTGGCGCTGGCGGACAGCACCCTTGCCCTCGATGTTGGGCGGGCGTGTTTCCAGGCGCACCACGTGCTCCTGGCGCATCTGCAGCTCGGCGGCGTCTTCGATGCTGATAATGCGCTCCGAGTTAGGAATGAAACTGGAAAGCACGTTCAATAGCGTGGTCTTGCCGGCGCCGGTCCCGCCAGAGAGGATCACGTTGAGGCGGCCACGCACGACGTGCGCCAGCAGCTCCAGCATGGCCGGAGTCAGGGTCTCGTTTTCCAGCAGCTGGCGGTCGCCAAGCGGGTCCCGGCCGAAACGGCGGATGGAAAGACAAGGACCGTCGATGGCCAGTGGAGGGATGATGGCATTGACGCGCGAGCCGTCGGGCAGGCGGGCATCCACCATGGGCGAGGACTCGTCGATGCGCCGGCCGACGCGGGACACGATGCGGTCGATGATCTGGATCAGGTGCTGGTCGTCTTTGAACGACAGGCTGGTGGGCTCGATCTTGCCGCTGCGCTCAATGAATACCTGGTTATAACGGTTGACCAGAATGTCGGAGATGGTGCCGTCCTTGAGCAGCGGCTCTAGAGGCCCCAGCCCGAAAATTTCGTCGAGGATCTCGCGGGAAAGGCGCTCGCGCTCGGCGAAGCTGAGGGGTACGGCCTCGTTGGTGACCGCGTCGCGCACGATGGCCAGCACTTCCTCGCGGGCAATCTCGCTGGAGATGCGCGCCAGCTTCTCCAGGTTCAGGCGGTCGAGGATCTTCTTGTGCAGCTGGGATTTGATCTGCTGGTACTCGGTTGTGCCAAACAGCGCGAGGTCGGCCATGCTTTAAGCCCCCACTCCCGTGCGGAACAAGGGTAAGGACTTGCGCGCCGTGCCCGCGTTGCGATCGCGCAGCGCGGTGGCCAGGCCGATGAAGGAACGCGACAGATCGGAGTGGTTGTGCTGGGTAAGGGGACTGCCGCTATCGATCGCCGCCGAGACCGACTGATAGTGGTTGGGGACCTTCCAGAACAGCTTGGCGCGGGTGGCGTTCTCGATCTCCTGCTCGCTGAAGCCGGAAAGCCTGCGAAAGCGGTTAAGCACGAGGCGAACGCGCCCGCGTTCGGAGCCCTCGCCCAGGTAGGTCTGCACCTTGGCGGCGCTCCACAGCGAAGCTACGTCGGTCTGGGCCACGAGCAAGACCTCGTCAGAGAGTTCGCAGGTGACACGAGTGGCGTTGTCCAGGCGGCTGGAGACATCGACCACAACATAGCGATACTGGCCGACCAGCAGGTCGAAAAGGCGAGCCAGCTCTGAGCCGGAAGGCTCGTTGGTGACGGGCTCCGTGGCCCCGGCCAGCAGGTGAAGCCCGTTGTGGCAGGGCACCATCAGGCCTTCCAGCAAGGCCACGTCCAGCCGTGAGAGGTTGCGAAAGGCGTCCAGCACGCTGAAGGCAGGGCGGGCGTTCATGTGCAACGCGGCGTGGCCCAGGGGAGCGAGATCGACCAGGGCCACTTTGCCTTCGAGTCCCTGCAGCGCCAGGGCGGTGTTGACAGCCACAGTGGTGGCGCCGCTGCCGCCTTTGGCGTTGACGATGCAGAACATCTTGCCACGCTCGGAGTTGCCGAGAACTTTGCGGCGGGCAGAAGAGAAACGGGCAAAAGCGTCCAGCAGGCTGTTGCTGGTGATGGGCCGCTCCATGAACTCGCGCGCCCCGGCGCGCATAGCGCTGATGATCTGCTGTGGCTGGCTGGTATCGCCCACCGCGAAAACCGCCGCCCAGGGAGCCTCGGCGTGGAGCAGCTCGATGGTGCGGATGGCAGGTTGGGAGTTGGAGGTGGGAATGTCCACCAGCACCACGTCGGCCTTGATGTCCTGAACGCGGCGCACGGCCAGGTCCGAGGGACCAACCGGGTAACCGGAGAAGCTGTAGGCGGTGCGCGCGATCGCAGTGCCGTCGATCAGCATCTGTAAGATCTTTTGCTGCTCATCCTGGACGCCCAGGATTACCACCGATAAAGCAGACATGCTCCCTTTACTCCCTTTCTCGCCAGACCTCAGGGGGTCGGCGTTTGCACCAAACGCACGGGGGTGGCAGACGGCCCGGTACCGGTACCTGAGCCCACACCCTTGGAACACGACGCCACACTCACCAAGTGAGCATCGATGTGCTTTCCCCCAGGCCCCCCGGATCTAATCGCGTCCATGAAGACCTGCGCGAATCCCACGATCGTGAAATCCTGCTTCCCGGAAGTGATTTCGTCCTTACAGTCGTCCCATACCGCAACCGTCACCAGCGAGCGGCTTGTGTCCTTGAGGTCGCCGGTGGTGCCATCGCGATACTGTCCCAGCCCCCCCCAAGTGTCCTGATTGGGAGCGCCGATCAGGTTATTGACGTCGTCACCAACCTGGCCGACCTTGACGCCGTTCGCGGTCTGCAACACTTCACCGCACCGCACCACAGCGTTTGGCACGTTGACGTTCAGGCAGTCCTCTATGGCTTGCGAAATGCTGACGCCAGGAATGTGCT
>DASYTX010000006.1:0-7889 GCA_036001865.1 Terriglobales bacterium | reverse complement strand
CTACGGCGCTCGCCACGTGGCGCTACGCGCCGGCCTGCCCATTGAAACACCTGCACTCACTGTCAATCGCCTGTGCGGGTCCGGAATGCAAGCCATCGTTACAGCCGCGCAGATGATCCAGCTCGGCGAAGCGCGCACGGTGCTGGCCGGCGGCATGGAATCGATGTCGCAGGCGCCGCACGTGATCCGCGGGGCGCGCTGGGGCTTCGGCCTGGGCGAGGGCAAGATGGAAGATTCGCTGATGGTCGCGCTGCTCGACAGCTATTGCGGCCTCTACATGGCCAATACCGCCGAACTGTACGCCGAGCAGATGGGCATCACGCGCGAGATGCAGGACGAACTGGCCCTGCGCTCGCAGCAATCGGCCGACGCCGCCTACAAGGCCTGCCGCATTAAAGAAGAGCTGGTAGCGGTGCCGCTTAGGAACAAGAAAGGTGATCCCACGGGCGAGATGTTCACGGAGGACGACCACCGGCGTTCCGATACCACGCTGGAGACTTTGGCCAAGCTCAAGCCTGCCTTCGGCAAGAACGGTACGGTGACAGCCGGGAACGCCAGCGGCATCGTCGATGGCGGCGCGGCCGTGGTCGTTACGTCGCTGGCGGATGCTGAGAAGCGCGGCTTGACCCCTCTTGGCCGCATCGTGAGCTGGGGCATTGCCGGTGTCGAGCCTAAGATCATGGGACGCGGTCCTGTGCCCGCCACCAGGATCGCGCTCGAGAAGGCCGGGCTGAAGCTTGAAGATATTGACCTGATCGAAGTCAACGAGGCTTTCGCCGCGCAGTACCTTGCGGTCGAGAAGGAGCTTGGTCTTGACCGCAGCAAGGTGAACGTCAACGGCGGAGCCATTGCGCTGGGCCATCCGCTGGGCGCTACGGGCACGCGGCTGGTGATCACCCTGCTCCACGAACTGCGGCGGCGCAAGGGGAAGTACGGCTTGGCCACGGCTTGTATCGGCGGCGGGCAGGGCATTGCCATGATCGTCGAGAACCTGCAGCGCTGAAACATCCAGGCATGGAGAAAACTCCGTGTCCCCGTGCCTCAGTGGTGTAAAGGAAGTTGTATGGAGATAAGAACCGTCGGCGTGCTGGGCTGTGGCCTGATGGGCTCCGGGATTGCACAGGTCGCCGCCACTGCCGGCTACGACGTGGTAGTGCTCGAAGTCGCGCAGCGTTTCATCGACAAAGGGTTCGCTGGGATCGAGAAGTCGCTGGGCAAGCTTGCCGAGAAGGGCGCGCTAAAGGAGTCGCTCGAGGCCATCCGGGGCCGCCTGCGAGGCGCGCTCGACAATGAAGACCTCGCCGGCTGCGACATCCTCATTGAAGCCGTGGTCGAGAACATCGACGAGAAGCGGCGCATCTTCTCCGTCCTTGATGGCATGGTGAAAAAAGACGCCATCTTCGCCTCCAACACTTCCTCCATCTCGATCACTGAACTCATGACCGCGACGCGGCGCATCGACCGCTTCATCGGGCTGCACTTTTTCAATCCCGTGCCCCTGATGAAGCTCGTCGAAGTAGTGCGCACCATCGCCACCTCGGACGAGACTTTTAACACCGCTGTCGAGTTCGCCAAGTCACTGGGCAAGGTGCCGGTGCGCACCAGCGACAAGACCGGGTTCATCGTCAACCGCTTGCTGGTGCCTTATTTGCTGGATGCGGTCCGGGCCTACGAAGAAGGCGTCGGCTCCATCCCCGATATTGACAACGCCATGAAGCTGGGTTGCGGCTATCCCATGGGACCGTTCACGCTGCTCGACTTTGTCGGCCTCGACACCACGTACTACATCACCCAGGTGATGTACGAAGAGTTCCACGAGAAGCGTTTCGCCTGCCCGCCGCTGCTCAAGCGCCTGGTCATGGCGGGTTGGTATGGACGCAAGACGGGAAAGGGTTTCTACGACTACAGCGATCCCAGCAAACCGGTGCCGCTGGATGTGGGGCTGCAGGGATTGCCAACGGCAGAGAAGGCGAAGTCGGCCGCCGACTAACGACCAAACGACTAACGACGGAGTTTCTATGGCCTTATCCGCAACGCTGACGCAGTACGAAAACATCCTCTACGACACCAGGGCCAACATTGCCTACATCACCGTCAACCGGCCGAAGGTACTCAACGCACTGAACATGGCGACCATGGAAGAGCTGCGCCACGCCTTCACTGCCGCCAAGGAAGACCCGCAAGTCCGCGTAGTTATCTTCACCGGAGCGGGCGAGAAGGCGTTCATTGCCGGGGCCGACGTCAACGAACTGCAGAAGCACAACGCCGTTCAGGGCAAGGAGTACACACATCGCGGCCAGTCCGTGCTCGACTTGATCGAGAACCTGGGCAAGCCGGTGATCGCCTGCATTAACGGCTTCGCCCTTGGTGGCGGGTGCGAGATTGCCATGGCCTGCACCATGCGCCTGGCCAGCGACAACGCCAAGCTCGGGCAGCCGGAAGTGAAGCTCGGCATCATCCCGGGATACGGCGGGACGCAGCGCCTGCCGCGCCTGGTAGGCAAGGGTATCGCCATGCAGCTCGTGCTCGGCGGCGAGATGATTACCGCGCAGGAGGCCTACCGCATCGGCCTGGTCAATGAAGTCGTGCCCCAGGCGGAACTGATCGCGCGGGCCGAGGCCATCGCCCAAAAGATCGTCGCCAACGCCCCGCTGGCAGTGCAGTACGCCATGGAGGCAGTCAACAAGGGCATGGAGATGAGCCTGCCCGAGGCGCTGTATCTCGAGGCCACACTCTTTGGCGTTTGCTGTGCCAGCGAAGATAAGCTGGAAGGGACCACGGCCTTCCTGGAGAAGCGCACGCCGAACTTCAAAGGCAGATAGCCATCGGGTGATCTGGCGAGCTGGTGATCGGATTGGTGTAGGTCATCGCACCACCCGGTCACCCGATGACCCGATTCCACCATGATCCGATCTCTCCACAAGCTCCTCGTTCCCGCTCGCGACGAAGACTTCCACGCTCTGGTGGACTTCTTCGACGCTCTTGGGCTTGCGCGTGGCGAAGCCTGGGAGGGACGCCGCAGCAAGGGAGTAAAGCTGGAAGCACCTGCGGCCGGCGTGGAGATCGGCATGGGGCAGGGTTTTCCCAAGGCCGAACTCGTGGTCGAAGCCGACAGCGCCGACCTGATCTATGAACTGGCGCGCAAGCGCGGCTTTAAGGTCGCCCAGGCCATCGCGGACACAGATTGGGGCGCGCGCATGTTTATGCTGGAGCTGCCGGCGGGGGCCGGGCGACTGGCGGTCTTCTCCTATAAAGATGATGGCCGCAAACCGCATCCGACGGCAGAAGGCAAGCTGGACGCGACGGGCAGGCGCTTCGGCATCGTGGTCAGCCGCTTCAATGCGTTCATCACTGAGCGGCTGCTGGCCGGAGCGTTGGACGCATTGCGCCGCGCCGGCGCGCGGGATCGGGACATCGAAATCGTCCGCGTGCCCGGCTCGTTCGAAATCGCTGCGGCAGCGCGCACTCTCGCCAAGACTGCGCGTGTCGATGCCGTGATTTGCCTGGGTTGTATCCTGCGCGGGGAGACCTCGCATTACGAGCACCTGGCCAACGAGGTGACACGCGGCATCGGGCAGTCGGCGCAGGAGACTGGCGTGCCCCACGCCTATGGAGTCCTGACCTGTGACACGCTCGAACAGGCCATCGACCGCGCCGGTCTCAAGAGCGGCAACAAGGGTTACGAGGCAGCGCTCTCGGCAGTGGAGATGGCGAACCTGAGAGCCGCCGTCGGTCGTCGGCCGTCGGTCGTCGGTAAGAGAACCCTCGTCGGCCGTCGGTCATCGGTCGTCGGCAAATCCAAGCAGCGCAGAAAATCATGATCGGGAAGCTGAATGCGAGCGGCGGGTTCTAACTGATTACTGACTACTGGCTACTGACTACTGGTTTTTCATGGGTACGCGCAGAAAATCCCGCGAGCTTGCTCTGCAGATGCTCTTCCAGCTCGACATGGGTAAGCAGACCACAGAGCACGTCCGGCGCACCTTCTGGGCGGAGCGCGATGACGTTGACGACGGCACCCGCGGCTTCGCTGACGACCTGCTCCGAGTGGCCACCGAGCGCGCCGCCGAGATCGACGAGCTCATCGAGCGCCATGCCGAGCACTGGCGCATGGACCGCATGGCTGCCGTAGACCGCAACATCCTGCGCGCTGGCGTGGCCGAGTTCCTCGGCTACCCGCAGACGCCCCGGGCGGTGGTCATCAACGAGGCCTTGGAAATCGCCCGCAAGTTTTCCAGCCCTGAATCGGTGCAATTCATCAACGGCGTGCTGGATAGCGTGGCCAAAGAGCTAGCTGGAGATCAGCCAGTGAGTGAGCCTGCAAAGCGAAAATAAGAAACGGGGTCCCCCGAAGGAGTGGATGAGCACGTAGGGATGCTTCGCTGCGCTCAGCATGACAAACGGGGTTTTAGGCTTTGTCGTCCTGAGCGCAGCGAAGGACCCCTACCCGCAAGCAAGCTGTGTCCTTTGATCAAAAGATATGCAGTGGAGCGACGAAGCCCGCGAGATCATCGACGACCTGCTGCACGAGCTGCCCCTGCCCGTGCGCGATGGCGTGCGCCAAGCTGCCGAAGTGCGCGCCGAATCTCTGGCGGAGGAGACGCCGTCCAGCAAGGTGAGCCTGGAGATTGCGGTGCGGGCCTTCATCGAATCCACCCCTGCCGACCTGCGCCAGCGCCTGAAGCACACGCTCTCCTACAAAGGCATCGACCCGGAGGAATTCGAAGCAGCCTTCGCCTCGTAGAGGAAGCCGGCGTGCGCGCCCGTCTGTCCTTGCCTCTGCGTCAGCCGCCGGTCCTGCAAGCTGCTACCTCGGCCGCACCGCCACCAGGTCGGGCTGGTTAGCAGGTGTGAAGGATATCGGGATCTGCTGCACGTCGTCACCGGCGCCGCTATTGGCGGTCAGGTCTATACGGTGTACGGCGTTATCGCTGGCGCCCACGTAGAGCGTCTTCCCGTCCAGCGTGGCCCCGCCGGAGAACGGTATCGCGCCGCCGTCCAGCGGAATCGTAGACGTCGAGCCCGCACCCGCCGTCGTTCCCACGCTGTAAACCAGCAGGCTGCTCTGGTCACTGAGGATGATCACCTTCTGCTGGTCGGAGGTGACGATGATCTGCCGGGGAACGAACCCGGCGATCCCGGTAAAGGTGTAGCTGGCGGTTGAATGCGACGGCGTCGGCGGACAAGCCGAGCTCGCGCTGCTCGAAGGATCGACATCGATCTGCCTGACGTTGGGCGAATCCACTGCGACCACCTGCTCGCGGCGCTCGTCGGGCGCCGGCACCGGCAGGGCCGTGGCGGCGATTTTCTCCGGGCTGCCCGTGCCGAGGTTCGTGGCCAGCGACCGGTTGCACGTATTCGCCACGTCGATGCCGGGACTGGCGGTGTAGGCGAAGGCCCCAGAGACCAGTGCGGCCACATCGTTCGCCGTTCCGCCCAGCGTTAGGTTCTGCAGAGCTGTGTTTGGGCTGTACACGAACAGCTTGTTGCCCGCCGCGATGAACGCGCGGAAGCTTTCCGGAGTGAATGCAGCCGCCGTAGCGTCGGCAATCGCCAGCGTGTCTTGGATTGCGCCGCTGCCGGCGTTGACCACGTACACCTTCCGCTTGGTCGGATCAGAATTGGCAGCATCGGCGACGATTACCGTGATGCCATCGGGCGCCGCCGCCAGCACTTTTCCAGGCGCCGCGCTCAGTGGCGCCCCGATCGTTCCGGCTAACAAGTCGATGACGATCAGCCCCTTATCGCTTCCCAAGAACGCCCGCGTGCCTGGGCGATTAAACACCAGCGAGTTGATGGTTGCGTCCGTGGGGAGCGCGCTTGCCGTGCCGGCGGTGTTGTTCGACGTGTCGATAGGGATCAGCGAACTGTGGTCGCCTGAGGCCGGTGCCGCAGTGGTCGTGACGTAGACCGTCGTCGCCGCCGACGTCCCGCTCACGCTGGCCGTTACCACGTTGCTGTAGAGCGCCTCCGTGAGCCCAGCATTGCAGCTTGGCGGCGTGCACGAGGCCACGATTGACGATGTCCCCGGCGCCACTCCCGTCACCACCCCTGACGAATTGACGCTAGCGGCAGCAGGCTGAGAAGCGCTCCAGGTCAGAAACGTGGTGGACGTGAATGCCACCCCGTTAACATCCACAACATCTGCCGTCAGGGGCTTGGTTGCAGCCGCTGCCACCGCGAAAGAAGTCTCGGTGTCCGGCGCCGTCGGTGGATCCTTCAGGCGAATCGAGATACGCCCCGGCGAGCAGGTGGCGAAGGCCGCCGGCGCGCTAACCACTCCGCTGATGTTCGCCGAGATTTGGCTCCGTCCCGGTGCACCGGCCGTGACCGTGAGCTGGTTGGCCGGCTGGCCCGTGGGTTGGGTGTCGATCTTGCCGACGCCGGGTTGCGAGCTGGACCAGATGAACGTGCCCACATCGCCCAGGTCGCAAGGCGCCGTCTGCCCTATGGCGCTGCATACTGCGGGATCGTTGCTCTTGGCGATCGCAGTGTACAGAGCGGTGTTTGCCGGCGCCGTCGCTCCCTGGGAGACGCACCCCGCGCTGCCGCCGGTCACGTCGATGCGGTCGATCCGCTCATGGAGGTTGACCGGCAATGGAGCGCTCGTCACCGTGGTCCCGCTGCTGCTGGTGGCCGTCGCAGTGATGTTTGCGACGCCGACACCTTCGATCGCCGGGGTGCTTGGGTTGTCTGCGGTGGCGGTGCACACGATCGGGGTGTCAAGCGAGTCCCAATCGCCGGCGCAAACTAGGCCTGACTTGGAGACCTCGGCGAGGGTTCCCGTGCCGCTCACCACCGCGACATTGAAAGTGATGGTGGCAGTGAAGATCTGGCGGTCATTGGCGTCCAGCACCCGCGTAGCGACCTGTGCCACCTCGCCCTTGTTCAGCGATAGCGTGGTTGGTGAGAGCTCAACCTTGGCCGGCTCGCCGACCTGACTTTGGCTGTCATTGCCACAACCCACGACAAGGAAGAAAACGAAAGTCGAGACAAGAAAACCTAGGAATGCCACGCGCCGCATCAATCCTCCACGCCCCAAATGCACCGTTGCGGGACGCAATACCTCCACCTACACTCCTGGAGGAAAACCGCAGTGTAGAAGGGAATGCCGTTCTCGGCAACTTGAGGCGCTGGTGCGGCGTGAGCGAGGCAAGCGTGGCTGCGCGCGCCGAGCGGGAGTCGGCCGCCGAAATCCCGAGCGTATCCGAGGATCTTGGGGTGCTGGGCTGGCGCGGGCGCAGCGAACCGCGTGGCGTGGAGCGGGAGTCCGCCGCTGAAATCCCGAGCCCAGCCGCGCGGCAACCACTCTGGAGGTGTCGCGACCTCCGCGTGCCGTTCCAGGTACGGCCGGTTGACGCTTTTCAGCAGAGTTGTTATATTTAAAAGGTTCTGCGAGTTGCTTTTGCGTGACCGTGTTCTACCTGCTTTGAGGCTGTAGAGACACATCGCCCGAGGACAACAGTCCGTTAGCAGGGCGCCCTCGCTGAAACGAACCTGCGCGACCTCCTTCCTTTCGTGGTTTGAGGAGGGTATGCAGGTCAGGCCGACGAAACGGAGTTCCGACCCGGCGGGTTCTGGGAGCCACCGTCGTCTGGCGAATCAGTAACCCAACGACAGTTTCCTCCGGTGCAATCCAGGAGGAAGTATGGTTCGGCCGCGGGCCGGCCAGTCCCATGACGGGATCGGAATTGAAGAGGCGCGTGTGTGCGCCCCGAGGAGTAGAGAAGAGTGCCTACGTTCAACCAGTTGGTGCGCCAGGGCCGCCAGCGGCCGCGCTACAAGACGGCCAGTCCGGCCTTGCAGGGTTCGCCGCAGAAGCGCGGTGTCTGTACCCGTGTCTATACCCAGACGCCGAAGAAGCCCAACTCGGCGCTGCGCAAGGTGGC
>DASYTX010000005.1:0-14944 GCA_036001865.1 Terriglobales bacterium | reverse complement strand
ATCACCACCGACGCACGATTGGGCGATCGTATCCGCGTCTACAGCGAAACCGAAGTGGAGCGCTTGGTGGAGCTTGAACTGGAGAAGAGCGCGACTCGTGAGGCCGGCGGAGTGAAGTTCGCCAACGAGCTTGAAGGCAATTCCGGCGCCGAGATTGGCATCGAGCAGCTCTGGGCGCAGTTTGACCTCGGCAAGGGTCAGGCGCTTCGTGGAGGTCTCATCCTGCCTCCCCTCGGCCGCTTCAATCTCCTCCACGACGACGACTACTGGGACATTCCCCGCCGCACTTTGGTGGATCGCAACGCGCCCGTAGTCCCGGTCAAGGTCGCTTGGCGTGAACTGGGGCTGGGACTGGTGGGTTCTCTAAACATCGGTTCCACCGCAAAGCTCGATTATCAGCTTTACGCCATGAACGGCAGCACTCTGGACTTCAATCTGGAGAACGTGGTGCAAACCCGCACTCCCAGCCGCAGCAAATTGGAACTGGAAGCCGAGCTGGGCCTCACTTCGGGCGCGGCCGACGGCACGCGTAATACCAACGCAGTGGGCTGGCGTGTGGCGCTGAGTCCGACGCTGGCCGGCGAGATTGCGCTCTCCGGCTACCATGGCGGATATACGCCCACCTGGATTAGCGCCAGCGAGGAGGTGAACGCCCTGGCCGTCGACGGCAAGTGGCGCTTCGGCGCCTTCGAGATTGAGGGTGAGGCTGTCTACTCCAGCTTCGGCAACGTGCGGGCCCTGGCCCAGTCCCTAGCTGAAGCCGTATTCCGTTCCGCCGCCGAAACCTCCAGCAGCGAGACGTCTGAGTTGGAGAACGAGATCGAAATTGGCCTTGGTGGACTCTCCAGCCGCCGCTTCGGTTTCTGGACTGACTTCAAGTATCACTGGCGTCCGGCGTTCCTGAAGAGAAGTTTTTTGGGGCGCGGCTTTGAGGATCCGCAACTCATTCCCATTGTTCGCTACGAGCGTGTCTGGATATGGAAGGATGTCGAAGAGCTGGCCTTCACCGGCGGCCTCATCACCGACCTGACGTTGCAGGACCTGGAACAGGATCGTATCACGCTGGGCATGAACTACCGCCCCGCCCCGCAGTTTGGATTCCAGCTTGCCTACGAACATAACCAGCGGCGGCGCGGCGCGGTGCTGATCTTCCCTCGCGTGCCGCAAGAATCCACCAACGGATTCCTGTTAGGGTGGACTTTCAGCTTCTGAGATAACCATGGACCGCTCCTTCGCTCCTCTTCTTGTGGCGCTGCCAGCGGCGGCGGTGGCTGCCAGCTTGCCTGCGGCTGCCCAGATCTTCGCTACCGAGACGCAAGCCTTGGAGGCGGTTGTCGGGCGCGACGCGACGATCACCAGGCAGGAACACAAAATCACGCCTGAGGACCGGCGCAAGCTCGAAGAGAGCACCGGGCTGCGCTTTCCCGAACCGGCATGCACATTCTTCGTGGCCCAGCGACAGGGCCAGGTCACCGGCTATGCCCTGGTAATGAATGAGATCGGCAAGAGCGAGCCCATCACATTCATGGTG
This sequence comes from Terriglobales bacterium, assembly GCA_036001865.1. Taxonomy (GTDB): domain Bacteria; phylum Acidobacteriota; class Terriglobia; order Terriglobales; family Acidobacteriaceae; genus DASYTX01. The sequence goes on along the minus strand of DASYTX010000005.1, from coordinate 13,413 downwards.
GGCATGTCGCCCGAAGGCAAGGTCACCAGCGTAGTGATCATGGTGTTCCGCGAGAGCCGCGGGGGAGAGGTGAAGGAAAGGCGGTTCACCCAGCAGTTCCAAGGCAAACGCCTCGCTGACCCAATCCGCGTCAATCAGGACATCATGAACTACACCGGCGCTACGCTTTCCTCGAAGGCGGTGGCGCGCGGCGTCAAGCGTGCTCTTGCCCTGCTGGAACATTTTTATCCTAGCTCCACACGGCACAAGGCGCCGTTAAGGGGGGCACTGGTTATTCCCGATTTGCCCAGGTCGCTGAGCGAAACGGCCGGCTACCGCCTCCATCGCCAGATGCAGTGCCTGATGGGAACGCTGTGTGAAATCAGACTTTGGGCGGAGTCGGCACGCCACGCCACAGCGGCGTTGGCCGAAGGGTTTGCCGAGCTGCGGCGCATCGAGCGGGTCTTCAGTTGGTATCGCGACGACAGCGAACTGACAGAAGTCAACCGGAGAGCCAGTCGCAGACCTCTTACCGTTTCTGCTGAGTTTTGGCAGCTCACGCTCGAGGGCCTGCGCCATTATCGCCGATCGCAGGGGGCCTTCGACGTCACTACCGCGCCTCTCAGCAGGCTTTGGGGATTTCGCGACGATCGCCCGCGGACGCCATCGCCCGCTGAGCTTGCTGAATGCTTGAAAGGCGTCGGCTCAGACAAACTCATTCTCGACCGCCGTCGCCGCACTATTGCCTTCCGCGTGCCCGGAATGGAGCTCGACTTCGGGGGCCTCGCCAAAGGCTACGCCGCCGAGCGTGCCGTGCGCGTGCTGGCGGGGTCCGGCATACCGTCCGCGCTCGTGAACCTGGGCAGCAGCTCGCTCTACGCTTCGCCGGTGAATCAACTTGCTCGGCGACGTTTGGGTGCGTTTTCCCCGTGGGTAGTTAGCGTTACCGCCCTGCCGCAGCAGCAAGCATCGGCAATCACATTCTTGCTGGATCACGGCCGGGCTGTGTCCACGTCAGGTACGTACGCAAAACAGTTCCAGATGGGCGATCGTCTCGTGAGCCATCTCATCAATCCGCGAACTGGCCGGCCCGTCGAGGGCATGCACTCGGCCACAGTGATAACGCGCCGTGCATGTGACGCGGAGGCCTTGAGCAAGCAGCTCCTGTTCATCTCGTGCAACAAACTTCGACTGCCTGCGTCATTCGCCGCGGCTGATTGGATTCTCCAACACGACAGCGACGGGCCGCACGCGCGAGAGCACCTTCGCCAAACCATCATTCTCGTCAGCACCGACGACACGCAGTTGACCTAATCCAGAGGTGCGCCGCAAGACCGAGCTCGCACCCTGGCTGCCGTAGAATCAACTCCACGATGGCCGCGCCTGCTTCTGCCCCCGCTCCCAAGCCCCGCCGCATGTTGCTGCGCATCGCCGCAAGCATTGTCTTGTTGCTTGTATTAGGGACCGCAACCCTGGGCACCTGGTTCTATTTCGCTGCGCGCTCCACCCTTCCTCAACTCGACGGGACTATTCAGCTCGCCGGTCTCTCGGCACCTGTGACCGTCATTCGCGACCGTCAGGGCGTCCCGCACCTCACCGCCAGGAGCTTGCAGGACCTGTTTTTTGCGCAGGGATTCGTGACTGCCCAGGATCGCTTCTGGCAGATGGACGTCACGCGCCGCTACGCCGCCGGCGAGATGGCGGAGATCCTGGGAGCCAAGTTCTTGGAGCATGACCGCGAGCAGCGCATTCTCGGGATGCGTCAGGCGGCAGAACGCACCGCTGCGGCCCTGGGACCGCGGGAGCGCGCTTGCTTTGAGACCTATGCGCAGGGCGTCAACGCCTTCATCGACGCGAACCGCGACCGCCCGCCCATTGAGTTTCGTGTGCTGCGCTATCGTCCTCGCCCGTGGCAGATCAGCGACAGCATGCTCATCGGTCTGTTCATGAGCCAGTTACTCAACCACGGCCAATACCTGGACGAGATCCGGCGGGAGACGATTCTCGCCAAGTTGGGACCGGAATTGACCGCCGACCTGTATCCGACAACCTCCTGGCGTGATCGACCCCCAGGCTCACAGAAACGTTCCGACATCGGTGAGAAAACCCAGACTGGTGAGGATCAACCGGTGTCGCGGTCGCGCGCATGGGTCAGACTTGATGGCGGCGCGGCCCTTGAAGCTTTACTCGAAGAAACCCCCGCCATCGGATCGAACAACTGGGTGATCTCCGGCGCGCACACCGTCGCCGGTAAGCCGCTGCTTTCTAACGACATGCACCTGCCTCACCGGATCCCTAACACGTGGTACGAGGCGCACCTCGAAATGCGCGATGCGGCACCACCGCAAGACGGCGGCAAGCAGGACGAATATCCCTATAACGTCGCCGGCTTCACCCTGCCAGGCGTGCCATTTGTCATCGTCGGACACAACGCGCGCATCGCCTGGGGATTCACTAATCTCAACCCCGACGTAGCAGACGTGTACGTCGAAACTTTCAATGACAACGGCGAATACCTGACGCCAGAGGGATGGAGAAAACCTGAAATCCGACAGGAGCGTATCCGCGTGCGCGGCGGGGCGGATGCGCCCGCGGGGGTAGTGGTCACACGCCACGGTCCCATCATCACTTCGCTTGTGCCCGGCGAGACGCGGCAACTGGCGCTCAAGTGGGGCGCCATCACCGATCCGGCCTTCAGCAGCGTGCCTTTCCTGGAGGTAAATGCGGCGCAGAACTGGGAGGAGTTCCGTCGCGCTTTCTCGCGCTTCGGAGGTCCGGCACAGAACGTTGTCTATGCCGACGTGGACGGCCACATCGGTTATCAAGCCGCGGGTCGCATCCCCATCCGAGCAGCGGGCGATGGTTCATTACCGGTGCCAGGGCACGACGACGCGCATGAATGGATCAGCGTCATTCCCTTCGACCAGTTGCCCAGCGTCTTCGATCCGCCCTCCGGCATCCTTGCCACGGCCAACAACCGCATCACCCCCGACGGTTACCCGCATTCGCTGGCCACGCAGTGGTTTCCGCCGTACCGGGTCGAGCGTATTTATCGCGTGTTGGAATCCGGCAGGAAGTTCACTGCTGCTGACATGCTGGCGCTTCAGATGGATGTTCAATCCGACTACGACCGCTTTCTCGCCGAGCAGTTCGCCGCGGCGGTGGATCGCGCCCAGAATCCGTCGCAACGCGCCCGAGCGGCCGCCGACCTGATGCGCGCCTGGGACGGTCACATGACACCTGAATCTGCAGCGGCCACTCTCGCCGTGCAGTCACGGATCAATCTATTCCGGCTGCTGCTTGAGCCGAAGCTGGGACTTGATTACAAGCTCTATCGCTGGGGCCTGCAGTCGGTGGCGCTGGAAAATATCGTGCGCCAGCGGCCGAAGCGCTGGCTTCCGGAGAAATACAGCAGCTACGACGAACTGTTCACTGCCGCCGTGGAGGCAGCGGTCAGCGATCCTGACGCGCCTCGGAACCTTGCGACCTGGCGCTGGGGGAAGTTCCTGTCGCTCCAGTTACAACACCCGCTGTTCGGCTCAGTGCCGGAGCTGCGGCGATGGGCTGGTCCGCCACCGGTGGAGCAATCTGGCGGCAGCTATACGGTCAAGCAGACCAGCCGCACCGGCGGCGTCTCCGAGCGCATGACGGTGGACTTCGCGAATCTCGATGCCTCCACCTTCAACATCCTCACCGGGCAGTCCGGACAGATCTTCAGCCCCCATTACATGGACCACTTCCCTGCTTGGCACGAAGGCCGCAGCTTCCTGCTGCCGTTCACCCCAGCAGCCCTGAAAAATGCGCAGGTGCACCACCTCATTCTCCAGCCTGCAAAATGAATCAGGCGGCCACAAGCCGCCTCCTTGGTACTCGGTCAACTCGGTACTGGTTCAGTCCACTTCCTTCACGTCCACTACGCGCCCCGTGATGAACACCTGCTTAGTCTGCGGCGCATCGGTCGTAGTGTCGTAAATGCGCAGCTCACCACCGATCACAACGTATACGACATTTCGTCCCGTGATAGGAGCAATGCCGGTCACATCGCCCACATCGGAAGGAACCACTGCACTCGACGACGACGGATTCACGATCGACAAGCAGCCGCGGGTCTCGGCAGGCGTATCGATGTTAGTGCAGGTGCGCGCGCCCACGAACACTTTGCTATTGCTGCCCAGTTCCATGCGGTCATGGAAACCGTCGGTAATCTCGACAGTTGTGGGCGAAACCGTCAGCGCGGCTGCGTCAATCACACTTAAGCGCCCGCAAGTGGTTGCCAGGGTGCCGCCCGAACAGGTTGCGCCCGGCGGCGAGCCGGCCACATAGAGCGTGTTGCCATCCAGCAAACCCACCGTCGCGGCCGAGACGTTCACGCTGGCGCCAGGTACCGGTGGGTCTACTGTCATGTCCAACACCCTGACGCTGGCCGAAGCCGCCCCGGGATCGCATTCCGGGCCGCAGCTCATAATGTAGGCCTTGCTGTCGTCGCTGCTAAAGACACCAAAGACCGGCCGGCTGAAACCGGCGATGGGAGACGAAGCAGTCTTGTTTGCGGTATCGATTACGGTGAGCGTGTCGCTGTCGTCGCTGAAGACCAGCAGTTTGCTGCCGCTATTGCTCAACACCAGGCGCCGCGGGGTCGCGACCGGGATGGTGGACGTGACCTGACCCGTGCTGATGTCCAGGACCGTCACCGTGCTCTGGTTGCGTAGCGCCACAAAAACGGTTTTGTTGTCCGGCAGCACTACGAAGCTTTCCGTCTGGTCCGCCAAGCTGAAGCTGCCGAGCAGCTGCTCGGTGTCGTTATCCACCACTGCGAGACTGTTGCCGCCGGTGTTGAATACCAAAGTGCGAGTCTTGTCTGGCGTGACCGCCATCGTTCCCGGCCTCGAGCCGGTGGAGATGAAAAAGAAGAGCGACTCCACATCCCGGTCCGCGTCCACGATGTGCAGGGAGCCGTCCTGAAAGTTGGAAACGAAGGCACGGTGGACAAAGCCGGTGGTTGGGGGCGCATTCGAGGCAGGTTCACCGCCGCAGCCGCTCAGCCAGAAACAGGCCCCCAGCAAGCAAAATTCCGCCACCCGACAGACGAGGTGGAAGAGTTTACTGAAGAGTGCAGAGGGGATGGTCAAACTGCGGATTATAGCAGAGCGATTCGCGCTCTCCGGAGCACGCGAACGGCTCTGCTCGTGTATTCTAAGGCCTATCCATGGCAAACGACTTCCTTTCACGACTGAAGCAAGCACCCGTGCTCTGCGACGGCGCGATGGGTACGCTGCTGTACGGCAAAGGCATTTTCATTAATCGCTGTTATGACGAGCTGAACCTTTCGCAGCCCGACCTGATCCGCGCCATCCACGCTGAGTATCTGCAAGCCGGCGCAGAGGTGATCGAGACCAATACTTTTGGCGCCAACGCCTATCGTCTTGAGCGGCACAGCCTCGCCGACCACGTGCGCGACATCAATCTTGCCGGGGCCCGCCTGGCCCGCCAGGCAGTGGACTTCGAGGCGGCCAAGAAGGCGACCAGCGCCTACGTCGCCGGCTCGGTCGGCCCCCTGGGGATTCGCATCGAGCCTCTCGGTAAAACTTCCCGTGAGGAAGCGCGTGCTGCTTTCGCGCAACAGATCGCCGCACTGCTCGACGGCGGTGTGGACCTGATCATCATCGAGACCATGGGTTATCTCGAAGAACTCCATCAGGCCATCCTGGCCGCGCGCGAGGTCAATCCCGCCATTCCGGTGGTGGCCCAGGTCACCATCGACGATGAAGGTAACTGTCTCGATGGCTCCAGCCCCGAGACGTTCACTGCCAAGCTCGACGATTGGGGCGCGGACGTCATCGGCTGCAACTGCAGCGTCGGTCCGGTGGCCATGCTGGACGCGCTAGAGCGTGCGCGACGCGTCACCAGCCGTCCGCTCGCGGCACAGCCCAACGCGGGCGCGCCGCGCGCCGTGGAGGGACGCAACCTCTACCTGTGCTCGCCGGAGTACATGGCCAGCTATGCGCGCAAATTCGTAGCCGCGGGCGTGCAACTGGTGGGCGGTTGCTGTGGCACAACGCCGGAGCATATCCGCGTCATGAAGTCTGCACTGCGCGCCGGCGATGCCCGTATGAGTTCCTTCCAGGTGGTCACGAAGCCGCGCAGCGAGTCCACCGTTTCCAGTCCGCCGCTAGCTGAGCGCTCGCGCGTGGGCGCCAAAATCGCCGCCGGCGAATTCGTCACCTTTGTCGAGATCGTGCCGCCGAAGGGAACTAATGTAGTCAAAGAGATTGAGGGCGCGCGTTATCTGAAATCGGTCGGCGTCGATGCCATCAACATCCCTGACAGTCCGCGGGCCTCGGCGCGCATCAGCAATCAGGCCTTGGCCATCCTCATCCAGCAGCAGGTCGGCATCGAAACTGTCTTGCACTACACCTGCCGCGACCGCAACGTGCTCAGCATGCAGTCCGACCTGCTGGGTGCGAGCGCTATTGGCATTCGCAACCTTATTTGTATCACTGGCGATCCGCCCAAGCTGGGCAACTATCCCGACGCCACCGCGGTCTTCGATGTTGACGCCATCGGTTTGGTAAACCTGGTCAGCAATTTGAATAAAGGCCTGGATCTCGGTGGCAACTCCATCGGAACCGCTGCCGGCTTTGCCATAGGCGTGGGTGCCAACCCCGGCGCCCCCAACCTAGACGAAGAGGTCCGCCGCTTTGAATACAAGGTGCAGGCCGGCGCCGAATTCGCGGTAACGCAGCCAGTCTTCGATGTGACCCTGCTTGAGACCTTTCTATGCCGTATCGAACATTGCCGCATTCCGGTGATCGCCGGCATCTGGCCGCTGGTGAGCGTGCGCAACGCCGAGTTCATGAAGAATGAGCTGCGGGTTTCGGTGCCCGACTCGATCATCGAGCGCATGGCGCAGGCCGGCAGCGCGGAAGCCGCTCGCGCCGAGGGCGTAAGCATCGCCCGCCAGATGCTGCTCGCCCTGCGTGACATGGTGCAGGGCGCGCAGGTCAGCGCACCGCTCGGGCGCTACTCCGCGGCGATGGACGTCATCGAGGCGTTGGGTGCGTCGTCCAGGACCGCGGCTGTTTGAGCTCCTTCCTCGCACCGTTTTGGCCTCCCTCCAGATCCGGGACATCCCTCTTTGTGATGCCTGTGGAAAACCTGCTCCGCCACGTTCCGGAAAGAACTGGATTACAATAAGATTGGAGTTCGACCTTGCCCAAGTTCGAGGATTGCCTGCAGCGCTTGGAAAAGATTGTGGAGGAGCTGGAAAAAGGAGACCTCCCGTTGGAGCGTGCGCTGGCGTTATTTGAGGAAGGCGTCTCGCTCTCCACTACCTGTCGCCAGGAATTGGAGGGTGCCGAGGGCAAAGTGGAAATTCTGCTGAAGCAGAATGGCAAATTGCAGCCGGAGCCCTTCGAGCCAGCCAACGAAAAGGCGCGGGAAGCGGCTCCGTCAAAGAAGTAACTTGGCCGTTCGCTAGGGACATGCCTGCGGGCCCCGCAGTTCCGTTTCTCGCCAGGGTATGGCATGGTGCCCTGGCCACTACTACCGAGGACACTCCCATGAGGCCGCTCAATGCAGTGGTCGCTCAAATAGATGCCAGGAACGCAGAGACTATCGCGGCGCTGTTGCACAGCCGCTGCCGTACGGTCGCGGTCGCCCGTTCCCTGGAGGAACTGCGCAGCGCGATTCCCAAGAACCGTGCCGACGTGGTGATCGTTGACCTGGAGCTGGCGGACCTGAGAGACATCCAGGAGTTGCATCACGACTTTCGCGATACGTGCATCGTTTGCACCCACCGCGTGGCCGATGAGGACATGTGGGCGACGGTGATCTCGGCCGGCGCTGCCGACCTGTGTGCTAACGCCGACGCGCACGGCATCGTGACTTCAGCCCTTCGTCACTTGGGACTGCTGACGCAAGCCCACGCAGCCTAAGCTCCCGGCCCGGGTCGAGCGGCCCGGGCCTCTGTGTCTCTTGCCGCTAAGCGGGCCGCTCAGGCTGCCTACGCCGCCCACCCAAACGCTTCCCAGCGCCGTTCGCATGGGCCGGCTCTCCGCTTATTTGCTGTGCATTCCAGTTGCTATACTGCCCCTTCATGCTGCAGCAGACCCTCGAAGAAGGCAGGAGCCTGGTTGATGCCACGCTCCAGCGCCTGCTTCCGCCTGAAACCCAACATCCGTCAGTTATCCACCAAGCCATGCGGCACAGCGTGTTTGCCGGTGGCAAGCGCCTGCGGCCCATCCTGTGTCTGGAGGCGGCGCGGCTGGTCGCAGGCGCCCCTCCCGAGGGCGTTGAGGAGCTGGCGTCCGCGCTGGAAATGCTGCACACTTACTCCCTCATTCACGACGATCTTCCCGCGCTCGACAACGACGACCTGCGTCGCGGCCGGCCCACCTGTCACAAAGTGTTCGGCGAAGCCACTGCCATCCTGGCGGGTGATGCTCTGCAGACCTACGCCTACGAAATCCTGGCCCGGCTTCGCTGCCCTCCGGACCTCCGGGTGCGCATCATCGAGGAGGTCGCCCGCGCGACCGGCACGGTCGATGGAATGATCGGCGGGCAGGTAATGGATCTCGAGGCCGAGCGTACCAGCCCGGATGCCGCCACGCTGGAATGCATCCATCGATCCAAGACGGGAGCCCTCATCACCGCCAGCCTGGTGACCGGCGGAATCTATGCTGACGGTGACGAGAACGAGCTAGATTGTCTGCGCACCTTCGGCCGCTCCGTGGGCCTGGCCTTCCAGATTGCCGACGACGTTCTCGACGTCACCCAGACTTCCGCCCAGCTTGGCAAGACGGCGGGCAAGGACACGGCCAGCCAGAAAGCCACCTACCCAGCACTGTTCGGAATTGAGGCCTCGCTCGCAAAAGCCGACGCGCTGGTGGCGCAGGGCTGCGCCGCTCTCGATCACTTCGGGCGGCGAGCTGAGACTCTGAAGCAACTGGCGCACCTTCTTGTGGAGCGCAAGCAGTGAGCGGGATCTCAACCCGATCACCCGATGCACTCGAGGTCCTCGCTATCGCCGCCCACCGCGACGATGTCGAGCAAACTTGCGGCGGAACACTGCTCAAGATGGCTGAGCGCGACCACCAGACCGGAATCCTTGACCTCACCCAGGGCGAGATGGGCACGCGGGGGACCGCCGAAGACCGCGCCCGCGAAGCCGAAGAGGCCGCCCGCATCCTGCGCGTCTGGTGGCGCCGTGCGCTCGACATCCCCGATGGCCGGGTGGAGAACACCTGGGAAAACCGTCTGAAGGTGGCGCGCGTTGTCCGGGAACTGCGCCCGCGGGTGGTCATCTTGCCGTATTGGCAGGGCCGGCACCCTGATCACTACACCACTTCTGTGCTCGGCTATGAAGCTTGTTTTCTGGCCGGCCTTCACAAGCTTGTCATCACTCGGCAGGACGCACGCGGCGAGCCGCTGGCAGCCCACCGTCCTTTCAAGATCATCTACGCGTCGCTCTACTACGACGTTCGTCCGAGCTTTGTGGTCGACATAACCGACCAGTTCGAAGCACGCCTGCAATCCATCTACGCCTACAAGTCGCAGTTTACCGACCAAGAGGCTGGTGCCGCCGACTTCCCCGCCTTTGCCGACATCCGTTCCAGCGTGGAATCCATGGCGCACTTTTACGGCATGCTGGTCGGGGTCAAGTACGGCGAGCCGTTCGTGCAGAAGGAAGTAGGCCTTGTCGACGACCTGCTGGCCATCCCTGTGAAGTCGATCTGAACATGCGCAAGCTGCTCGTCCTGCTCCTCGTGATGATGCTGCCGGTTACCGGCGAAGCGGCCCGCCGTCGCCCGCGCTCGCGCGTGAAACCGCGAACACCGGTCCAGAGACGGGCGCCGGCAAGCTCCCAGCCCACTCCTATGCCCCTGGTCGCGCCAGCTGCCGAAGAAGAGATCTCTGGATTCCCGTGGCGCGTGCCCGCCCCGCCCATCCGCCCCACGCCGCTGGATGAAATAGTCATTGCGGCTGTCGGCGACATCATGCTCGGCTCCACCTTCCCGGATGCCACCGGCGAATTTCTTCCGCCCAATGACGGCGCTACCCTGCTCGCCGAAGTCACGCCCATCCTGGCCTCGGCCGATGTCGCCTTCGGCAACCTTGAAGGTCCGATGATCGACGGCGGGACAAGTGATAAGTGTCCGCCGGACACTGTAGGACGCTGCTATGCGTTTCGCATGCCGACGCGCTACGGCGTGTACCTGAAGACTGCCGGTTTGGACGTCCTGGGCGTGGCCAACAATCACGCCACCGACTTCGGCATGGTGGGCCGCGCCACCACACGCCTGGTGCTGGCCTCCCTGGGGATTCAGACTACAGGCGACATCGGCTCCATCGCCCACTTCCTGGTCAAGGGCACCAAGATTGCCGTGGTCGCTTTTGCGACCTATCCCACGTTTCACAACCTGAACGAGCTTGCGGAAGCACGCCGGTTGGTGGCTGATCTGGCAGCACGCGCCGATATTGTCATCGTCTCCTTCCACGGCGGCGCCGAGGGTGCCGCGTACCAGCATGTGCCCTTCGGCGCGGAGCAGTTTCTGGGTGAGAATCGCGGCGACCTGCGCACCTTCGCTCACGCTATGGTCGATGTCGGCGCGCACCTGGTCTTCGGCCATGGGCCGCACGTCGTGCGCGGCATGGAGATGTACAAAGGCCGCCTGATCGCTTACTCTCTTGGTAATTTTGCCACTTACGGCAGCTTCAATCTGTCAGGACCAAACGGGCTTTCCCTTATGCTAGAAGTCCGCCTCGGAACCGACGGCTCCTTCCGCGCGGCACGCATTCATCCTGTGAAGCAAGAAAAAAACGGCGGGCCGCTGCTTGACCGCGAAGGACAGATCATTTCGCTACTGCGGGAACTCTCGCGCGCCGACTTCGGCGCCATCGCAGCCCAGATCACCGCAGATGGTTGGGTATGTCCTGCGGGTGCTGTGCCCGCCGCGGCATGTGAGGACCTAGGCTCGAGGTAAACGTCCTTCAGACCTTCAAGACGACCGCCAACCCGTCACGGATTGGCAGGATGGTGGGAAACAGTTCCTTTGACCCGTACAGCAGCCGGTTGAACTCCTGGATAGCACGGGTACTTTCGTCAGGGCTTTTCCGCTCGGCCACTCGGCCGCTCCACAGCACGTTGTCGCTGACAAACAGTCCGCCTGACGCCAGCCGCGGCACTGCCAGCCGGAACACTCGCGGGTAATCTTCCTTGTCCACGTCGTTGAAGATGATTTCCTGCGAGCTGGGCTTCTCCTCTGACAGGATCTCCAGCGCGTCGCCGACTTTGATCTGGATACGATTAGCCACCCCGGCGCGTTCGAAATAGCGACGAGCCTGCTCGGCATTCTTCTGATCGCCATCCGTGTAGACCACGCGTCCGCCTTCGCCGAGCCCGCGCGCCCACCATATGGTCGAATAGCCGATGGCCGATCCCATCTCGAACACGGTCTTCGCGCCCTTCGCCCGCGCAAGCAAGTAGAAAATGCGACCCACTGCCGGCCCCACGATGGGAATCCTCCGGCGCGTCGCTTCCTGTTCCATCTCCCGCAGGACCGGGTCGCTCTCCGGCAAGAGTTCGTACATATACTGCTCGACGGCCGGGTTGGTGATCCCACCCATCATCCATACGGGCCGCCCCGTGTCCCTCAAAGGTTCTCCCATTCCTAATCCACCCTTTGTTTTTCCTGGCCGACGACCGAAGGCCGGCGACCAATAGCTAGCCAATTCTCTGCCCCGGTTTCATTTCGACAACTTCCACTCCCATCTCCGCCACCAGTTTCTTCAGCGCTGCGGGCGTCCCGGTCAGCGGAGGGAAAGTGCCGAAGTGCATGGGGATGACGCTCTTCGGCTTCAACAACTGGCAGGCGTAGCCGGCCTCGCGTGGCGACATGGTGAACAGATCGCCAATGGGCAGCATGGCGATCTCCGGCGAGTACAGCTCATGGATGATGTGCATGTCGCCGAACACGTTGGTGTCGCCCGCATGGTAGATCTTCACGCCGCTCTCGAACTCGATGACGTAGCCGCAGGCCTCGCCGCCATAGATGATCTGGTCGCCGTCCTGGATGCCGCAGGAATGGTCGGCGTGCACCATGGTCACGCGAATGTCACCCACCTGCTGCGAGCCGCCCTTGTTCATGGGCGAGATCTGCCGTGCGCCCTTCTTCTCCAGCCAGGCGCACAGCTCATAGATCCCGACCACTAGCGGGTTGTGCTGCTTGGCGATGGCGACCGCGTCGCCGATGTGGTCGAAGTGCCCGTGAGTGCACAGCATCACGTCCACTTTCCCTACCTTTTTTTCGCTTTCCGGGCAGGCGGGATTGCCCATCACCCACGGGTCTACCAGGATGGCCTTGCCCCCGGGCGTCTCAATGCGGAAGGTTGAATGCCCTAACCACGTCAGCTTGATGCCTTTCAGATCCATCGCTTGCCGCCTGCTGCTTTCCGCTGACTCCTGACTACTGACTCCTGACTACTGCTTTTCCGTCCACGCCTTCCACCCACCGCGCAGCGAAATGGGATTCTTGAAGCCCATCTTCTTCAGCATCCACCCGGCCAGCGCAGACCGGTTGCCGCCGCCGCAGTACAGCACTATCTTCGCGTTCTTGTCGGTTGTGACCTGGTCGATCCTAAGCTCAAGCACACCGCGCGGGATGGGCACCGCGCCCGGGATGGCTCCTCGCTGCACTTCATCCGGCTCGCGCACGTCAATCAGGTGGAACTTATCCGCCGATTGCTGCATGCGCTTCAAATCGGCCGGGTCGATCTCTTGGATTTCCTTTTTGGCTTCCTCACAAAGTTGCTGGAACTCGGGCATTGGCATAAGGGCAGTTCCTCCTCGGTCTCAAATCCATCCATATTATTCCGGCCCCAGCACACCCGCAACTTGGACACTTTTGCTGCTGTGCCGTCGCGCTTCTGTGGTGAATAATTAGGCATGCCCGAGCTGCCGGTCTTGTTCACCGCAGAGCAGATTGCCCGCCGGGTCGCCGAGCTGGGCGCCGAAATCACACGCGATTTCGCGGGGCAGCCCATCGTGCTCTTGGGCGTGCTTAAGGGAGCGTCTGTATTCCTGGGCGACTTGGCGCGTACAATCCCGCTTGACGCCACCTTTGATTTCCTCGGTGTCTCCAGCTACGGAGACGGTGCCAGCCACGGCGGCGAAGTCCGCCTGATCAAAGACGTGGACCAGTCCATGGCCGGCCGCAACGTGATTCTGGTGGAGGACATTCTCGACACCGGTCTCACCCTCGACTACCTGAAGCGCATTATCTCTGCCCACCAGCCGCGCGCATTGCGTACCGCAGCCCTGCTCGACAAGCCTGCCCGCCGCCGCATTAACATCTCCGCCGACTATCTTGGCTTTGTCATCCCCGACCATTTTGTGGTCGGCTACGGCATGGACTACGCCGAGCGCTACCGCAACCT
>DASYTX010000004.1:0-19339 GCA_036001865.1 Terriglobales bacterium | reverse complement strand
CACGGCATCTTCGGCATCACCATCGCGCGGCAGAACCCCAACGCTGAGATCGTGGCGCTGGACTGGCCGGCGGTCCTTGAAGTCGCCAAGGAAAATGCCGCCAAGTTCGGCGTAGCCGCCCGCCATCGCACCATCGCAGGGAGCGCGTTCGAGGTTGACTTCGGTTCAGGTTACGACGTGGTGCTACTTACGAACTTCCTGCACCACTTCGATGTGCCCACCTGCGAGCGCCTGCTGCGGAAAGTGCACGCCGCCCTGGCGTCGAACGGGCGGGTGGCCACGCTGGAGTTCGTGCCCAACGAAGACCGCGTGTCGCCGCCAGTGGCGGCGAAGTTTGCACTGATCATGCTGGGCGGTACGCCAGCGGGCGATGCATACACGTTTTCTGAGCTGAAGTCTATGTTCCAGAATGCCGGCTTTTCGCGCAGCGAACTGCACGCGCTGGAGCCGTCACCGGAGAGCTTGGTGATTTCATACCGCTAGTCGCGGACACGGAGGATGTTGAGCTTTTCCTGGTTGTCATGCTGAGCGAAGCGAAGCATCCCTACATTGAAAGCGGCTGTGCGGGTAGGGATTCCTCGCTACGCTCGGAATGACAATCGAGGCAACGCGGCGTCCTCTGCGTCCTCAGCGTAATGCCAAAAGGCCACGCAGCAGCAGAGCGCTTCTTACCTTGTTGCCTACTTCGCGGCGAGCTTCTGCACCAGCTCCGAGTAGTCCTTCTTTTCCAGGCCGTGGACTTCCCGGTTGTACTCGTCCACTCTTGAGGAATAGTTCATCGAGCAGAACTTCGGACCGCACATGGAGCAGAAGGCGGCAGACTTGTAGTAGTCGTCGGCCAGGGTCTCGTCGTGCATGCCGCGAGCGGTTTCGGGGTCGAGCGACAGCGCGAACTGCTTTTCCCAGTCGAAGCTATAACGGGCGTAGCTGAGGGCGTCGTCGCGGTCCCGGGCGCCGGGGCGGTGGCGGGCGATGTCGGCAGCGTGGGCCGCAATCTTGTAGGCGATGATGCCGTCCTTCACATCTTTCTCGTTGGGCAGCCCCAGGTGCTCCTTCGGCGTGACGTAGCACAGCATCGACGCCCCGTGCCAGCCGATCATAGCCGCGCCGATGGCCGAAGTGATGTGGTCGTAGCCGGGCGCGATGTCGGTCACCAGCGGGCCCAGCGTATAGAACGGCGCCTCGTAGCAGAGCTCCATTTCCATGTCGACCTGTTCTTTGATCTTGTCCATGGGCACATGGCCGGGGCCTTCGATCATCACCTGCACATCGTGCTGCCAGGCATGCTGGGTGAGCTGGCCGAGAGTACGCAGTTCGGCGAACTGTGCTTCGTCGCTGGCGTCGGCCACACAGCCGGGGCGCAGGCCGTCGCCCAGGGAGAAGGCGACGTCATACTTCTTGAAGATCTTGCAGATGTCGTCAAAGCAGTCGTACAGGAAGTTCTGCTGCCGATGGTGGGCCATCCACTGCGCAAGGATGGCGCCGCCGCGGCTGACGATGCCGGTAATGCGGTGCGCTACCAGCGGCAAGTACTGGATGAGCACGCCGGCGTGGATCGTCATGTAGTCCACGCCCTGCGCGGCCTGTTCCTCGATCACCTCCAGCATCAGCTCTGCAGTAAGGTCTTCGATGCGCTTGACGCGCGTCACCGCTTCGTAGATAGGCACGGTGCCAATGGGAACGGGCGAGTGGCGCAGAATGGCTTCTCGGATCTCGTGGATGCCGCCGCCGGTGGAGAGGTCCATCACCGTGTCGGCGCCAAAGTGGACGGCGGTGTGCAGCTTACGCAGTTCCTGGTCAATGTCGGAGGTGACAGCGGAGTTGCCGATGTTGGCGTTGATCTTGCAGCAGGACGCGATGCCGATCGCCATGGGCTCCAGTTCGGGATGGTTGATGTTGGCGGGGATAATCATCCGCCCGCGGGCCACTTCATCGCGCACAAGTTCGGGCGAGAGGTTCTCGCGGCGGGCTACGTACTCCATCTCCTCCGTGATGGTGCCCAGGCGCGCGTAGTGCATCTGCGAGAAGTTGCCGTCGGCGTTCTCCATCTTGCGGCGAGTGAGCCAGACCGCGCGCGGCTTGGGTACGCGGTCGCCATTCGGGCCCGTGTTGACCTGGGCTTCACCCATGACAGCTCTGCCTTTGGTGCCAAACCTCACATTATACGATGTACCTTAGCGAGGAAAGACGCAGGTCACCTTGACCACAGCGGCGTGCAATCGTAAGCTGTTCAAGGCAGACAAGTGAACCGCAAGTACATCAAATTCGGCCTGGCGAGTGGCATCATCCTGCTGTCGTTGGCTTACCTCGGCTTCACCGGGGTGCAGGAGAGCAAGAGCTACTACGTCACCATCAAAGAACTGCGGGCAATGGACTCGAGCGTCTATGAGAAGCGTTTGCGCGTGGCCGGTAACGTAGAGTCCGGCTCCATCAAGCGTAACGGGACGCGCGTTCAGTTCACGCTGCTGGAAGAGGGCCTGGCCCTACCTGTGGTCTATAACGGCTCCGAGGCACCTCCCGACACCTTCGTGGACAACGCGCAGGCATTGGCCGAAGGACGCATGGGCCGTGACGGAGTTTTCCAGGCCAAGCACCTGCAAGCCAAGTGCGCCTCCAAATATGCGCCCCAGGAACAGCAGAAACCGGGAGCAACGCCTGCGCCAACCTCCGGGCCAGCGACGCAGCGCACCGAAAATCGCCAGGGCGCTCCCGCAAGTGGATCCTACTGAGCCTCCCCATCTGTCCGGCGAGCACAATCCGGCGCTGAGCAACGCAGCCATCGTCCTCGAAAATGTAAGCAAGGTATTCGGCCGTTTTGTCGCGCTGCGCGAAGTAACCGCGCGCTTCGAGTACGGACGCCTGTACGCCATCTTTGGCCCCAACGGAGCAGGGAAGTCCACGCTGCTGCGCGTGGTCTGCGGGCTGGCGCGGCCCACCAGCGGTACCGTCACCGTAATCGGTCACAGCGATCTGCGCGAGGTTGCCGGCAAGCTTGGCTACATGGCCCACGCCTCGTTGCTCTACGACGAAATGTCCGGCATAGAGAACCTGCGTTACTTTGCCGGCCTTTATGAGATTCGCGATCAGGAACGGCTGCGGCAAGCGATCATCACAGTAGGTCTCGACCCAGACTTGCCCCGCCGAGTCGGGGAATACTCGCAGGGGATGCGGCAGCGGCTTTCGCTGGCGCGCGCCACTTTGCACGACCCGGACCTCCTGCTTCTGGACGAGCCTTTCGCCAACCTTGATCCAGAGTCGTCACGGGCCATGAGCCGGTTGCTCGGGCAGATGCGCGATCGGGGTAAGACGATCCTGCTGGTGACGCACCAGCCGGCGCACGTGGCCGATATTGCGGACGAATCGCTGTGGATGACGGCGGGAGCGATCGCGGCGTGGAATCGGGGCGTCGCTGTGGCGGACTCTCCCTCACGTAGCGGCCTTGCATGCAAGGTCTCTGCTGGAGGCCCGAGGGTGCGCTTGTGAGCCGCACCGCTACGCTCACCATTTCCAATCTCGCCAAAGACCTGCGCCTTGAATGGCGTTCCAAGGACGCCCTCAACGCCATGCTGTTCTTCGCGCTGCTGGTGGCGGTGATTTTCAGCTTCTCGTTCGATCCTACGGCGGAAGAATCGCGGCGGATCGCGGGTGGGTTGATCTGGGTGGCGTTCCTGTTCGCCGCCATAGTGGCGTTGAACCAGGCGTGGGCGCGCGAGCTGCGCAACCAGGTGCTGGACGCCTATCGCGTCTCCCCCGGTCCCGCCAACGCGTTGTTCCTGGGCAAGGCACTGGGAAACTTCGTGTTCATTTCCGTGATCGAGCTGCTGCTGGCGCCCCTGTTCGTGATCTTCTACAACCTGCGCAGCATCGGTCCTGCGTACCAGTTGGTGATCGTGGCCGTGCTGGGGACATGGGCGCTGGTGGCAAACGGCACGTTCTTTGCGGCGCTTTCCCTGCGCACCCGCAGCCGCGAGGTCATGCTGCCGCTGCTCCTATTTCCCATTTCCATTCCCGCGTTGCTGGGGATGGTAGAGGGCACGACGGCGATCCTGACCGGCGAATCTTCTCCGCGACTGTGGATCAACCTGTTGCTGGTTTACGATGTGGTGTTTACGACCGTCTGCCTGTTGCTGTTTGAAACCGTGCTGCACGCGGAATGAAAAGTAGCTTCCTGATTTACGCACTGGTAACGCTGGCGCTGCTCTCCTACGCGCTTTACCAGGGCATGGTCGCCGCACCCACCGAGCGCACCATGGGAGAGATCCAGCGCATCTTCTACTATCACGTGCCTTCAGCCTGGACAGCGTTTCTGTGCTTCATCGCGAACTTCGTCGCATCCATAACCTACCTCGTGCGGAGAAACCCGAAGGCAGACGCCATTGCCGTCACCACCGCCGAAGTCGGCGTGGTCTTCACCACCGTAGTCCTGATCACCGGTCCGCTGTGGGCAAAGCCGGTGTGGGGGATCTGGTGGACGTGGGACGCGCGTCTGACCACCACCTTGGTGCTGTGGCTGATCTACGTGAGCTATCTTATGTTCCGGCGCTTCTCCACCGGGCAGCAGACAGCCACACTGGCCGCGGCGCTGGCCATCTTCGGCTTCATCGACGTGCCCATCGTGTACATGTCGATCCGCTGGTGGCGGACGCAGCATCCCAAACCGGTGATCGCGGGCGGCGCCGGCTCCGGCATCGATCCGGAGATGTGGAGCGCGCTGCTCTGGAACCTCGCAGCGTTTGTCGCTTTCGCCGGACTGCTGATCTGGGTGCGTTATCGGCTGGAGCGCACGCGCCAGCAGATTGACGAAATGCACGCGCTTCGAGCTCTGGCGAGCACGGAAGGGACCCTGACCCGATGAGGAACCTCTACCTTGCCTACGCCGCCACCTGGATCATTCACATCGTCTACATTCTTTTTCTAAGCCGCAAGGCCGCGCGCCTGCGAGCCGAAGTCAAAGAGCTGGAGCGCTGAAGCGAGTCCCGGCTTTTCAGCGGAAGGTCAAGTACCCGATCCCGACGCGCATGTTGCGGTGGACTTCGACAGGCACCGCCGCGGCCAGCGCCAGCCCAAGGATGGCGTGCGCCACTGCCAGTATCCAGAGGTTGCGGTAGCGCCGGAAAAGTTCACAGAACGCAAGCGCGCCGGCGAACGTGGCTACTGTTAGCACCGGATTCGGCAGGTGCGCCAGCGAAAACAACAGCGCCGAAACCAGCACCGACCATGTACTCCCTACCAGCAGCTCGAGGCGTAGAAAGAAAAATGACTGCAATATGAACTGCTGCTCCAGTGCCCAAATGATGTAAAGGAGAATGCTCCAAACTCCTGCGCGCAGGTGCAGCGGGTGCAAGCTTCCCGCAAGGCGACTCAATGCGAGCGCCACGCCGGCAAGGACGAGCGCAGCGACCAGGATCCACAACGATCGCCGAATGCCGCTAAGCTCGAGTCCCATTTCCCGCGCAGAGCGATAGCGGTAAAGGTTCACGCCGATGATCCAGGCGGCCGCTACCCAGAACCAGAGGGAGCGTGCCGCACCTTCAGTCCAGAGCGCGGCCTCAATCAGTCCATAAGCGATCACCAGCTCGACGACGGCAGTGGTCTTGCCGATGGTCGCGCGCGAGGAGTTCGCCGCAACTGCCATGCAGCTAAATGTAACCTGAAACGCCAGAGGGTTGTCAGAAGGGTGGCAGCAAGCTTGAGAGGAGACAGGGCAGCGGCTTCTCGAACAATGCCCTAGTAGCCCGGCGAAGGCTCCGGCAGGCCGGGATTGGGGAAGCGCGCCGCTCCCAGTCGCTTGCCACTGGGGGTGACGGAGACGAAGGCGAACTCATGTTCTTCAACGCGCTCGGCAACCCACCGGTCCAGCAGGTCTTGGGCCTCATTGGGCATCTGCAGGAAGCAGATGCCGGCGCGTCCCTCGTCGTCGGCCCAGGCGATCTCGGCGTCCGCCTCAATCAGCGTCTGCCTGCCGGGCACAATGAAGCGCACGCCGATGATCTCGCGCGCCAGCAGTGGTTGCGGGCACAGCACCGACATGCCTCCCGCACTCAGGTTCTTGGCACTGGCGCGGATCTCCTCGGCATTGCCCAGCAGCAGGTGAACGGGCATGTCGGTGCGAGCACGGTAATAGCGGCGCTGCTCGCGTTCCATGAGGTTGCGCGCGGTGCGCAGCGCCCGCCAGGCATCACCCAGGACGAGCGGCCGCGGGAGGACAAAATCGGCGCCCTGCTCGAGGGCGCTGTCCAAGTCCTGGGCCTCGTGGCCGATTAGGTATGTGATCGATGTTCGGTTGGACTTGCTGGCCCGGAGTTCCGCCAGTAACTCGGCCACGCGCGGGGTCGCCTTGCAGTCCATGATGACCACTTCGTACTTCTTGCGGGCCAACTTCTCCATCATGGGGCCGGGCTCAGGACACAGATCGACTCCGATGCCGAGGTCGCTGAGAATGGAGCGCACGAGGCGGAGTGTTTCAGGATCGTTGCACAGCAGCAGCGAATGCAGAGCCATTGCGGTAAGCCTATCCCCGCCTTCCTGGGGGGCAAGTCACGAAGGTCGGTCCCTGTGCCATGGCGCCGTTGCGGCGGGTGGACATGTCCGCGGGAAGACGGACAGTCGCTCCCCTTTTGTGCCGGGTCAGAATCGGGCGCTAAGTGGCGATGCACAGCCATATTCCATGTCTTGCGCCCCGGCTACAAGATGAGGAAGGTAACGTTACATAGGTGTGGCGCGCGGGCTGCCGTTGGCACGGGTGTCTCAGCCAGGAGTGCAGGCTACGCGTAAGAGCGCCGGGCTGGATGGGTCGGGAATCTTGTACGATGGGCCATGCCGCAGAAGCCCGCCGCGGACCGCTCATGAAGGGACTGCTTCAAGCTCTCGTGTCGTTTGTCACCGGCGGCAAGCGCCCAGCGGAACCTTCCTCAGCGGAGGTCATCGAAAGGCTGAGGAACGTGGAGTCTGAGACCGAACGCCGCCTGGTGCCACGCCATGCGTCCAGCTTGCCGGCGAGCCTGATGTTCGGCTTCAGCGGCATTCCTGAGCCCGTGCTCATCCAGGACCTCAGCGAGCGCGGTTTCTACGTGAACACAGGACATGACATGTCGGTGGGCGCCAACTTCGACGTCACCCTGGTGCTACCCCCTGAGATGGGCCCCGGCGGCGGCCCCCGCCGCGTGCTCTTCCACGCTGCCGTGGTTTGGATCAAGCCGGGAAACGACGGCACCTTCGGCGTGGGCGCGGTGATCAAGCGCTGCGACGTCCTGCCGCAGGACCCCGTGCCACCTCCGCAAGGGCAAATGGATAAATCCGCGGCAGACGTACAACCGAAGCCACCACGCTCTCGCTACGAACTGGCTTGGGCCGAGATCTAAATCCCGCTTTCAACACGGTGTCGTTGTTTGTTGTTGTGGGCTGAACGTGCTCGGCCGCGTTGTCGTCCTACCGGGCCTGGCCCGATGGCACCTGTTGCCCGGCAGCGGACGTTTCTAGACTCATTCCTGGGGTCACCATGATCCGAACCTTTGCGTCATTCCTAGGGCTCGCTCTGATTGCCGGTGCCGCCGTGGCGGAGGACAGTCACAAAGAGCAAGATCGGTTGCGGCAATCCGGCGAAGTCCTGCAAGAGATCCTCAACATCCCGGACAACATCCCACCCGAGCTGCTGAACCGCGCCGAGTGCGTAGTGGTAGTCCCTTCGACCAAGAAGTTCGCCATCGGGGTTGGGGGCAGCTTCGGTCGTGGCGCCATGTCCTGCCGGACTGGCGAAACCTTCACCGGCGCCTGGAGCGCGCCCGCGATGTACGCTCTGGAGGGCGCCAACATCGGACTGCAACTCGGTGGACAGGCCACCGACTTCGTCCTACTGGTGATGAATCCTCGGGGAGTGGAGTCGCTGCTGAAAAGCAAGGTCAAACTTGGTGCTGATGCTTCGGCTGCGGCCGGACCCAAAGGCCGCGCCGCCACTGCTGCTACGGATGCGCTGATGCGCACGGAAATCCTCGCCTATTCGCGTACCCGCGGCCTGTTCGCCGGCATCTCGCTCGAAGGCTCGACACTGCGCCAGGACGGTAGAGCCAACCGCAAGCTCTACGGACGCAAAATCAGCGCGCGCGACATCGTGCGCGGACGCATCGGTGTCCCCGCCGGCGGGAGCCTGATGGTATCGACGCTGGCACGCCACTCACCTCGCAACCTTTCCGATCCCAAGTCGCTCAAGCAGGTGGCTTCGCGCTGAGGCTGTAGCTGGCAATAAAAGCTACCGACTTACTTCCGGTATGATGGGCATTACCAACCCCTGAGGGAATGATGTCCATCGTCGACTTTCTCGGCTTGGGAAAAAAGCAGGGCAGCTCGCCCCAACACGCCGATACCATCCGCACCATCGTCCAGGCCCTTGACCGGCTTGAGTCCGAACGTGCCAAATACGTCGCTGCTTTCGCTTACGTGCTCAGCCGGGTCGCCCGCGCCGACCTCCACATTAGCGAGGAAGAAACGCGAGAGATGGAGCGGCTGGTGAGCCAGATCGGCGGCCTGCCAGAAGAGCAGGCCGTGCTTGTGGTGCAGATCGCCAAGACGCAGAACATTCTGTTTGGCGGCACGGAAAACTTTCTTATCACCGAGGAATTCAACCGCATCGCCACCCGCGAGCAGAAATTGAAGCTGCTGGAATGCCTGTTCGCCGTCTCCTCCTCCGACCAGTCCGTCTCCAGTGCCGAGGACCATGAGATACGCCAGATCGCCCGCGAACTGCAACTCACCCACGAAGATTACATCGGCGTGCGTCTCCTCTTCCGTGAGCACCTTGCGGTGCTAAAGGATCGCGCACCGGAATGATCCTTGGCCGAGGGCCGACGACCGAAGGCCGACGGCTAATCCAAGCCGCTTAGCACTGCATCCCAGGCGAGTTCGGTGGCATGCGCCGCGAGGTCGGCAAAACTCAGCGTGGGGTCATCCACCTCGGCGGTAGTGACGGCGAACAGCACATCGCCATCGCGATCGGTATGGAAAGGATGGATTGAGCGCGCCATGGAAGTGTGCGTCTGTACGGCTAGGCGTTGCAGCTCGCGATAAGTGAGCACCTGGTTCGTAACGACTAAGGTTAGCGTAGTGTTCCCGGGCGGCGGAGCAGCCGAGGGCGTTCTGCGCCGCTTCTCCAATTCGCGCTTGCGGCGGCTGGTGCCGTCCTTGAGGTCGTCGCCGATGTGAGTACGCATGCCGGTCTCAGGGTCACGGTTGCCGCGCACAACCCGGCCCTGTCGGTCCACGATTGCACCGATGGCGTTGACCACAACGAAAACCGCAATTTTGGTTTCGCCACTCTGGCGGAAAGCCGCGCCCTGGCCAGCCTGCTCCATGTAGCGCGGGCCGAAGAACTTTCCCACATGGACGAAGCGCCCTGCGCCCCGCGCTCCCAGCGGGAACCAGCCCGCACGGGTGCTGCGCAAGGCAGCACGGCCTAACTCCTTGTCAGGATAGATCGCATTGTCGCGCCCGCGAAAATCGAAGATCACGGCCCCTGGGACGGTGGGAATGCGGTCCCAATCTACGCAGTAGTCCCGCATCGCTAGGATCTCCGCCTGCACACCAGCAACAGCTTCCAGCCCGAAACTGGCGCCGCCGGCAAAGCCGATCGCCGCCACCGTCGGACGGTCGTATCCCAGACGGAAGCGCTCCGTGTTGACGGTGGCCACCGCTCCGCCACGCGCATCCACTGCCGCGGCCACGCCTTTGGGGAAGTGGAAAACAGTAATACCGGTAGGCCCTTCGGCGTACTCCGCCACGCCGATCTCCAAGCCAGGAAATTCGAAATCCAGCACCCGGCCTTCAAACCGCGTCTGCGGCACCAGCTTCATTTGAGTTCGGACGCTCATCTGCTACGAACTCGGCTCGTGTCGAAAGCTTTTTCTTCGACCTCAGGCCGCAGCAGTCTACACCTGTGAAGCCGGACGGCAGTAGCCAGGCTATGGCCGGTATTCTTCGGCGAGCAGACCGTAGTTCTCCAAGTCAATAAATTGGTCCCACTTCTGGATGTGGTGGCGCGCACAACCCTCATAGCGCATCCCCAGCTTGAACAGCACGCGCTTCGACGCCACGTTGTCTTTGAAATGGAAAGCATATATGCGGTGCAGCTTCAGAGTTTCAAAGCCATACTTCATCACAGCGCGGGCTGCCTCCGTGACATATCCGCGCCCCCAGTAGGGAACGCCGATCCAGAAGCCCAACTCAGCGCGGGCATGCGGGGCCTCTATATGCAGGCCCACTGCTCCGCACAGCTCCGCGCCCTCGTTCAGCGTGACGGCGAACACCGCGGCGCTGCCGTTGCGACACTCGGCTTCGAACGTGGAGAGAAAGTAATCAGCATCGCTTTCGGTGTAGGGATGCGGTATGCGGAGGGTAGTAGCGGCGACCTCCCGCGCTCCTGCCAGATGCACAATCTGGGGAATGTCGCTTCGCCGAAACGAACGCAACAACAGTCGCTCTGTCCGCAAATCCACGGGCGCAGTCACGCTGGATGTAACTCTAACGGGGAAAGGCGGACGATGCCAACCCAGGTCAGAAGTTCTCGATCATCCAGGCATTGCTGTTGTGGCTGGCGCTGGCGAACGCGAGGTGCTTGCCATCAGGGGAGGCCAGCGGCCGGGCCAGCATTGCCGTCGTAGTCCACAGTTCCGCCACTGCGCCGCTGAGCGATGCCCGCAGTAAGGCGGTGCCACGTACAGAAGAGCCGGTGAGAAACAAGGCATCGCCGTTGCCCGACCAACTTACGCCCGAGACGCGCATGCTCCTGTTGGCAGCGATGATGCGGCCCGATCCCGTCTCCAAGTCGATGAGCCGCACCTGGTGCTTGCGTTCGTCAAGGTCCACAACCGCGATGGTGGCGCCGTCGGGAGAAAGGTCCCATGCGGGCGAGGAGCCGGAATCAGCCGCCAACCGCAACATCTCACCCATACGGCCGCGCACCGGATCGAAGGTGGTCAACACTAGCTCGTTGTTCTTCCGGTCAACTTCACTGAGAAGACAGCGCTTGTGTCGCGCGGCACAGCGGAAGTCCACCGGCCGGCCTGCTTCCAGAACGGTCTCCGGAGCGCCGCCAGAGATCGGAATCCGTTGCAGGTGCATCGGGCCCGATGCCGACGCGGGATGCTCCCAGTAAAGAATCCAGCTACGATCCGGACTGAGGCGTGCCTCGCTCTGGTCGCCTTGGGCTACGATGAAATCCGCCGCATTGCGCTCATGCAGTCGTTGCTTGAACAGGTCCCAATTGCCATTGCGGTCGGAGTGGAACAAGAGTGTTTGCCCGTCGGGCATCCACGCTGAAGGAACATCGTTGCGTTCTGCCAGCGTCAGGCGGCGCGGCGTCTCCAGCCTGCCGGCGGACTGTAGTTCGCCTACATACACATCAGTCTGAAAACCGGAGTTGACGAACACCAGGCGTTTTCCGTCGGCAGTCGCGCTCAGCTCGAGCAGCGACAAGCCGGCCCAGCTAGTGATGCGCGCCGGGTTCCCTTGCGGCTCGCCGCTGGCCTGAACCCGCAACTGCCAGAGATTGGTGTCGTTATCGTTCGGCGGCGCCTCTTGCAGGGAGTAGATCAAGCGGCCGTCGGCTGTCCAGCAGAAGCTACGCACGCCAGGGTCCGAGAGCAACGTGGTACTGAGGCCGCCCGCGACTGGCACGGTTTCAACATGGATGGTCGGCTTGTCGCCCTCGGTGTGGGACTTCATGTAAGCGATGCGCTGTCCGTCGGGCGACCACTGCACCTGCAGGAAGCGATCACCGGAAGCGCCCTGGAGCAGCCGCCTGGGTTGCTCGCCGTTGGCGCCCATCACCCAAATCTCGGACTCGGACCTTGTGGCGATGAACGCGATGTGGCCGCCGTCTACCGAGACCGCCGCCCGTCCAGCATCCTCGCGCAGCTTGCGCGGCGGCGCGCCCAGGATGGAAATGGCCCAGATGCCCGTCGTCTCCCCGGATTCTCCCGGCCCCACCCCCGCAAGCTTGGTTCCGTCCCGGAACCACGAGAGACTTGCTCACCGGAAGCAGAAGCCTTCGGGTAGGGGCAGCGAATGCGTCTCGCCGGTCTCAAGCAGGCGCACGAAGACGCCGGTGAGATCGGCATAGGCCAGGTACCTCCCCTCGGGCGAAATCGCCGCGGCGAACACAGGGTTATCCGAAGGATTGGCGGTGATGCTGCGCTGCGAAATGGCGCGCGCGCCGGGATGGGACGACGTTGACCGCCACCTGACAACCGAGACTGCAAGCAACGCTGCGATCGCGACCAACAGGACAACGGCAACTGTTCCGCTACGCCACCAAGGCTGCGGGGCAGCGGTAGCAGCGCGCAACTCCGCCGACTCCATGTCGCGCTTCAGCCTTTTCAGGTCGGCGCGCAATTCGCCGGCGCTCTGGTAGCGCAGCTCGCGGTCCTTCTCCAGAAGCTTTTCGATAATTTCCTCTAGCCGCGGAGGGAGGTCAGGATTAAGGCGCAGCGGTGGCGTAGGCGCGCGGTTCAGGATGGCTTCCATGGTGACCGCTGTGGTCGGTCCGGAGAACGCTTGCCGCCCGGTGGCCATCTCGTAGAGCAGCGCGCCGAACGAGAACAGGTCACAGCGTGCGTCCACCTCCTGGCCGCGCACCTGTTCCGGTGACATGTAGGCCGCCGTACCTACCGTACTTCCCGCCTGCGTGAGTTCCGCGTCCATCGTCTCCATGGTCGAGGCTTCTGCGATGGCAGCCGCTTGAGCTTCGTCGTACAAGGACTTTGCCAGCCCAAAATCCAGCACCTTTGCCTGCCCGCGGGTGGTCACGAAAATGTTGGCGGGCTTGATGTCGCGGTGGACCAGACCCTTGCCGTGCGCCGCCTCCAGGCCGTCAGCAATCTGAATTCCCAGCTCGACCACCTCTTCCTTGAGCAAGGGCTTGCCCGCGATTCTGTGCTTCAGCGTCTTGCCCTCGAGCAGCTCCATGGCGATGAAGCGCTGCCCATCGTGCTCGCCGATCTCATAAACCGTGCAGATGTGTGGGTGATTGAGGGCGGCTGCGGCACGCGCCTCGCGCAAGAAACGCTCCAGCGCGTGACGTTCACCGATCAGCTCTTCGGAAAGAAACTTGAGCGCGACATATCGCTTCAGAGAAAGATCTTCAGCCCGGTACACCACTCCCATGCCGCCGCCTCCCAGCTTTTCCAATACCCGGTAGTGGGAGATGGCGGCGCCGATCATGGGACCTCTCCGGCAGGTCAGCTACGCGCGGGATGGAATGTTATTGCCGCGTGGGATTTCAAGTCAACGAGGGGGGAATGGCATCCTCACGGCCTTGGGCTGGAGTAGAATCGGCGCGCATGGCGACGCAAAGACAAACGCTAGTCTGTGTGTGGTTGCTGGCCTGCGCGGCGGCCGTTGCCCAAGTCCTGCCTAAGCCGCAGATCGAGTCTGCTGAAGGTCAGCCCACACCGGACTTTGTCCTCAAAGATCAGCATGGCAAGAGTTTTCGGCTGTCGTCACAGCGCGGCAAGAGAGTGCTGCTGATATTCTTCCGTGGCCACTGGTGAGTGTACTGCGCCGCGCAACTGCGCGATTTCGCGCAGCACAGCAAGGACTTTGAAGCGTTGAACACCAGAGTGGTGGCCATCAGCGTGGACGGTCGCGAGCACGCCCGCCAGGTTTGGGAGAAGCCCGTGAGCCGCCAGTTTACGGTGCTCAGCGATCCTGGCGCGCGGGTGATCCGAACGTACGGCGTACTGCATCCGGCGGCCGGCGATATGGGACAGGACATCGCTCGGGACACCACCCTACTTGTGGACGTGGACGGGCGCGAGCGCTGGCGGCGGGTCAGCCAGACCATCACCGATCATGCCAGGGCAGAGGAGGTATTGGCGCGCATCCGCCGACTCGCACCGTCGACCAAGCCAGCTACCCAGGACGGGCGCTAGTCACGCGCGCGTCCGGCGTGGCACCTTCGCGCTCTGGGCCGTATCGCAGGGAAGGAAGACAGAGAAGCAAGTTCCACTCCGGCCCGGCTGCACCTTGCTGCGGACCCTAATGGCACCGCCATGCTTATGGACGATGCCGCGTGTGATCCAAAGCCCCAGCCCCGTGCCCTTCTCCGCTTTGGTGCTGAAAAAGGGATCAAAGATCCTCTTTCGGTCCGGGACGCTGATCCCCATGCCGTCGTCACCGATCACCACGCGTACGCCGCGTTTTTCCGGTGTTGACCAGTCCCGCGAGGCGAACACATGGAGTTGGATCTTCCCCCCCTGACGCACGGCTTCCAACGCGTTGCGCATCAGGTTAGAGAATAGCTGGCGCATTTCGCCAGGAAACGCCTGGATATCCCGGGTGTAGTCGTACCGCTTATGAATCTGAATGTCATCGAAGCGGATCTTCTGCTCATAGAGTCTTACGACGTTGTCCAGGACTTCGCAGAGGTTAACCGGAACAGGAGCAGACGACTCGCGGTAGAAACCCAACGTATTTTCGGCGATCTGGGCAATGCGCGTTGATTCTTCCTGCGCAAGATTCAGGTAGTCCTGGGTCCGCTCATCGAATCTTCCCTGATGCCGAAGCAGGTGCAACACCCCAGCGATCGAGTCCAGGGGGTTCTTGATCTCATGGGCTATGGTGGCCGCCAATCTGCCCACCACCGCCAGCTTTTCGGTGCAACGCAGAGCTTCTTCGGCTTGCTTGCGTTCAGAAGCATCGCGCACGATGCCGGTAAAAAAATGGCGTCCGTCCTTCTTGAATTCAGCGAACGAAATTTCCAGCGGAATTTCCCGGCCGCTCATGTGTAGCCCTGGCAGCTCTACCGCCTGCCATGACAGGTGCCTTTGCCCGGTGGTTACGTAGCGTCGCAGCGATTCTTCATGCACGCGCCTGAGATAGTCGGGCATAAGCAGCGTCAGCTTCTGCCCAATGAGCTGGTCTACAGGATGGCCGAAGATCTTCTCCGTCGAAGCGTTGGCAAGAAGGATGGTGCTGGTCTCGTCGATGGTGAGTATGGCGTCGGCGGCGGTCTCTGTTACTGTGCGGTAGCGTTCCTCGCTGGTCCTCAGCGCCTGCTCGGTCCGTCCCCGGCTTTCAATCTGCGCCCGCAATGCCGCAGGCCAGCACATCATCAAGTCAACCAGCAGGAAGAGCAGGAAACGGACGATATTGTTGGTGTCCTGTGCGGCAAAAGGTCCGGCCATGACTGGAACAAAGTACGCAGAACCCAGAGCTCCGAGCATTGCGGCGATGAATCCGGGTCCCAATCCGCCGTGCCAGGCACTTACCATGACCGCAGCGAAAACGAAGCCGAAGAAGGAATGGCCCAACAGGTTCTGCGTGTGGACTGTTGCCCACAGTGCCGCCAGCGGCAAGAGAATGCCAATTCCGTACCGCAGCAGCTTGTGGTGTACCGGCTTACTCACGGGCATCATGGCAGTCGGGTAGCGGAAGATCTGCAACCAGAGGCGCCGCATCTGTTCGGCCACCGCTCGCCATTTTCATGCTGCATTCGATGATCGAGCACGACCGCCATCATGCATGATGAGAAAACGGCTTGAGACCTTGGGCTTTCGCTGGAGTGCACACATTGTACCCCCGGCTCCCCTGTGAATATCAGATTTCCGATAGACTCCAGCCGGTGATTCGGAACCTGCTTGGTTGATGAGGCCCTGATGCATACGGCGGATGTGGTCATCGTGGGCGGCGGCATTGTCGGCTCCAGCATCGCTTATCACCTGACCGTAGCGGGCTGCAGAACGGTGCTGGTCGTCGAGCGTGAAAGCCACCAGGGTAAGGGCTCCACGGGAAAGAGCATGGGCGGGGTCCGCGCGCAATTCTCGACTGTGGTCAACATCCAGATGTCGCTCTACTCCATCCCGTTCTACGCATCGTTTGAGGAGCGCTTGGGACATCCCTCGGGCTACCGCGCGCAGGGATATCTGTTTGCCGCCACCACTGACGCCCATCTCAAGTACTTGCGCGAAAACCAGGAGCGCCAGAAGGCGCTGGGTCTGAAGAACGTTCAGATGCTCGCCGCCGTTGATATCACCGGCATGTTCCCCCAGCTCCGCGGAGACGACATCGTGGGCGGCAGCTTCTGCTCGACCGACGGCTTCGTAGACCCGTACAGCGCCATGGTCGGGTTCATGGCCTGGGCGAGTGAGCACGGCGCGACGCTATGGCGCGCTACCGCGGTCACCGCCATCCATCGCGACCAGCAGGGAATCGCGGGAGTTGAGACGACGCGCGGCCCGGTCGCAAGCCGCGTAGTCGTCAATGCCGCGGGACCCTGGGCCGCCGAGGTAGCGCACATGGCAGGAGTTGACCTGCCCGTCGAGCCGCTACGCCGCATGCTCGTGCCCACCGAACCCTTCGACCAGTTTCCCCACACCGCACCCATGATTATCGACATGTCCAACGGCTTCCACTTCCGGCCGGAAGGCCTGGGGTTTCTTCTGGCATGGAACGATCCCGAGGAAACACCGGGTTACAAGATCGACTTCGATCCGGCCTTCGTCGAAAAGATCCTGGTGCGGGCCGCCAACCGAGTCCCGTGTTTTGAGAACCTGGCGGTCAATCCCAAACGCGCCTGGGCCGGGCTTTACGAGGTGAGCCCCGACCACCACGCCATAATTGGCCCGGTGGCCGCAGTCCCCGGCTTTTTCCTGGCAAATGGCTTCAGCGGCCACGGCGTGATGCACGCGCCGGCAACCGGCAAAATCCTCTCCGACCTCATCCTGCGCGGCCAAACTGATGTGGTGGACGCTCACACCCTGCGCCTAGAGCGCTTTGCCGAGGGCAAGCTGATTCATGAAACGGCGGTGCTGTGATTTGGGCAAGTATTGCCGTCCTGAGGACCCCAACTCAGTGGTTTGTTGAAGCGCCTTTTGCAGGGTCATAGTGTAGAATCGCTGTCGGGCCTCAAGTCCCCATGTTCTTTTGCTGTGTTTGACACGCCCCGCCAAATCGCTGAGGGGCCTTTCCAACGAGGAGGACTACACGTCACAGTGAAGATTCACCTCGTCAACCCTAGCGATGTGTCTTTCGGTACGGCTGTCATCACTCCGCGCTGGTTGTATGTGCTCGCGGCAGCCACGCCCAAGTCCTTCGGCGATCCCCTCATTGTCGATGAGACCCTGATTGGCGTGGATCCATCCCTTATTCAGGCTGGCGACGTTGTCGGGATCGGGATACATACCGCCAACGCGCTGCGCGGGTATGAACTCGGCAGGATGGCCCGCAGCCGTGGTGCCTACGTGGTGTTCGGCGGGATCCATGCCACACTGTATCCGGAAGAAGCCCACGAGCTCGGAGGCGCGCATGCCGTTGTAAAGGGTGACGGCGACCTCGCTTGGCCTCAGGTAATTGCGGACTGCAGCGCCGGTTCTCCGCGCGCCATCTACGAAGGCGGCCGCATTGAGGCTGCCGATTTCCTTGCTGCCCGCTGGGATCTGGTCCCCCGCAAACGCTACATGTGGGCGTCAGTACAAACCGTGCGCGGCTGCCCCAAGCATTGCTCGTTCTGCTCGGTATGGCGGACCGATGGGCAGCGTCCTCGTCAACGCACCTCAGACGTGGTGATCGAGGAAATCGTTCAGTTGCGGCGACTCGGCTTTCGCTTTATCGCCCTTGCCGACGACAACTTCTACCCCGTCACTCTGGCAGACCTCGAGCTGGCCGCGCGGCAGAACGCGACCGACCGGCTCAACCAGCTCCGAGCCATGCGTGCGGAGCGTTTTGAACTGCTGGCGCGTCTGGCGCAGCTTCCATCCGACATGGTTTTTTTCACCCAGATCACCATGGAGGCCGCCGAAGATCCCGAATTCCTCGATGCCATGCGGGAGGCGCGCATCAAGGGTGTGTTGGTGGGCGTTGAGTCTGTGACCCCTGCCGGCCTCAAGGATGTTTACAAGGACTTCAACTTGGCGGGAGACGAACTGGTCGAGCGTCTCCAGACTTTCCGACGTCACCGCGTCTTCGTGTTGGGGTCCTTCATTTTTGGCCTTCCCAGCGATCAGCCGGATACCTTCGACGCCACCGCTGCCGTTGCCGACCGGGCACAACTGGCTTTTGCGCAGTTTGTGATGTTGACCCCTTTTCCGGGGACCGTGGACTTCATCCGCTGGGAAAAGATGATGGAAGGGAATTCACCACAGATTGCCGGCATTCCCATCACCCGGCGCTGGCTCATACCGCCGGCGCTTCGGCCCAAACTCTACTGGCCACACCCGCGCATGTCGGCCGAGGAAATCCGCAGCCGCACCCAGGTGGTCTGGGACACGTTCTACACCTTGAAATCCATCTGGAAGCGTTCGCGCTTCATCAAGTCTTTGCGCGGCCGCCTGGCGTTTGTCCTGATTTCGAAAATCTACCGCCAGATGTATGCCGATACTGGAATCGCCACCGATAGCGCGCGGGCTGCCTGGTCAGCGCGTTGGGCGCGTTGGCTGGCAAAGCCGTGCCAGATGCTGTTTGCAGGACGGCCCATGCCCCAACTCGAAGTGCCGGAAGGATAAATTCGAAACAGCTTGCGGTCCTATCCTGCAGATGGCAGCAGCGCCTGTAGCCTTGTCAGCAGAAATATCGGCGACTGGCCTTTGGCGACGCAAAATCACGCGCGGACTTGCCGAGCAGGCACGCAAACACACACCTGCGGGTACCACGGGAATTGTGCGATTGCGGCAGGTTGGTTAGGGTGCGTAGGTCCTGGCGGTCATGATAAGGGAAATAATGAGTGCCAGCGTGACGCATGTAGCGAACACGATGTGATCAGCGGTTTGCAATTTGGCGCCGGACGGCCAAGCCCAGACCGCGATAAACAAGGTCCCGACAAGAAGCCACACAAGGCTGTTTGTGAGCCGTCGACGTCTCTCTCGGTGATAGGTAAGTGAGTCCATGCCGATCTCTCCTGAACCTTGCGTCGTATCCCCCGGGCGCTATCCCACGGCCCAGGCAGCAGCCAATTCAGCGCTGCTTCGTTCCGCATGCGATTGTAAAAACGGGCTTTTCTGGATGTGCCTTGAGTGGGCCGAGACCCGCAAGTAGGGCAAACCCAGGAACCGCTTCGCGCTTACTTCTGTTACCTCTAAACAGTTAAATGTCAGTAATTTAGCTTCCGCCAGCACCCGCTTCATTGCTCTCCGCACGTTTTTTTCTGTCCGATGCCCCCAGACCGTTGCCTGAATTGTGGCAGCCAAAAAGAAGAAGTTCCAGCCAGCGGTGCGGAGATCTCGATCGAGGATATTGCCGTCCTCTGCGATCATTTCCCAAGCCCGCCAGTAAGGTTCGCTTTTTACTCGCAGGGGCTGTGGGATGACTGTGTCCGCCTGCATCATGATGGTTCCCGCTCTTATCGTGCCTCTCATCG
>DASYTX010000003.1:0-7071 GCA_036001865.1 Terriglobales bacterium | reverse complement strand
GCCACCACCCGCCACAAGGAATCGGAAGGCAGCGCCTATTACCGCCACTACTACATGGGACTGGTGCGCGAGGACGGCACGCCCAAGCCCGCAGCCGACATCTTTCCAGACGGCATGGGCATATGTCAGTGGTTCCACTTCGAAGACCCGCGTTTCGAGCTTGCCCTCGAGTGGCTGCGCAAGCTGGATGTTCGCTACCTGCGCACCGGGATCAGTTGGGCTGATTGGTTTCGCCCCGATGCCGAATCGTGGTTCGACCACCAGATGAGCGCGCTCGAGGAGTTTGCCACCACCATGACACTGTGCTTCACGCCCGAGCACCTGGGCATGGTTCCGCACTACACCAGCCCGCCCAAGGATCCACAGCAGTTTGCCGATTTCGCCGCCTGGGCGGTGCGCCGCTACGCCACTGAATCACGGCCGGCGGAAAGGACAGTAGGAGTGAGCTGATGGCCAAGCGCGTTCTGATCACCGGTGGAGCAGGTTTTCTGGGATCGCACCTGGCCGACGCACTGCTGCGCCGCGGCCATCACGTGCGCGTGTACGACAGCCTCGCGCCCCAGGTCCATCCCGCCGGACTGCCCGACTATCTTTCACCCGAAGCCGAGTTCATTCGCGGCGACATGCTCGACCTTGAGTCTCTGCGCCCCGCAGTGCGCCACGTGGACGTCATCTTCCATCTGGCGGCCGCGGTCGGCGTGGGACAGTCGATGTACGAGATTGCCCACTACATCGGCGCCAACACCTTGGGCACCGCCAACCTGCTGCAGGTGCTGCTGGACACCAAGTGCAACCTCGAAAAACTGATCGTCGCTTCCTCCATGTCGATCTACGGCGAGGGCCGGTACCTGTGTACCGACTGCGGTGACGTGGTGCCATCGCCACGATCTTCCGATCAGCTCCGCCGCAAGCAATGGGACGCGCTCTGTCCGAATTGTTCGCGCGTGCTCACGCCCATCGCCACCGACGAAACCAAGCCGCTGCAGTGCACCTCCATCTATGCGCTGTCCAAGCAGCACCAGGAGGAGATGGCGCTGCTGTTCGGCAGGACGTATCAAGTGCCGGTGGTGGCGTTGCGATATTTCAACATCTATGGCGAGCGGCAGGCGCTTTCCAATCCTTACACAGGCGTGGCTGCCATCTTCGCCTCGCGCCTGCTCAACCGTCGCGCGCCCCTGATTTTCGAAGACGGTCGGCAGATGCGCGATTTCGTGAGCGTGCACGATGTGGTCGCGGCCAACCTTCTTGCCATGGAGCGCTCCGAGGCCGACGGCCAGGCCGTCAACATCGGTTCGGGTGAGCCCGTTACAGTGCTCGATGTCGCTGCAACGCTGACCCGGGCCTTAGACAGCACCATGCCGGCTGCGATCACGGGGAAGTATCGCGCCGGCGACATTCGCAATTGCTTCGCTGATATCACCCTTGCTTCGCGCCTGCTGGGATACCGGCCGCGAGTGAAATTCAGCGAGGGTATGGCCGCGCTGGGCGAATGGTTGCGCTCGCAGCAAGCCGAAGACCGCGCTGCCGAGATGGTGCAGCAGCTCGACACTTTCGGTTTGACCGCCTAGGGAGTTATGAAGTTCGCATTGGTCAATCCCAACTGGACCTTCCAAGGCTCCACCTATTTCGGATGCCAAGAGCCGCACTACCCTCTGGAGCTGCTGTTCGCGTATGACAAGATCCGCGAGGCCGGGCACGAGCCTCTGCTGGTCGATGCTCAGTTAGAAGATCTTAGCCTTGAGGAAGCGAAGCGCCACGTCAGCGCCTTCCTCCCGGATTTCCTGGTGATTCCCACGGCGCCTTCCTATCTCTTCTGGCGCTGTCCGCAACCGGAACTGCGCGTTCCCAAGGAGTGGCTTGCCGGGCTGAATGGCCGCGCGGTCAAAGTGGCTATCGGCCCCCACCCTTCTGCGACGCCGGCGGCTACCCTGCGCAAGACCGGCTGCGACGTAGTCGTGCGCGGCGAACCCGATCAGGCGCTGAGCGAACTCGCCGACAAGCCGTGGTGCGACGTCACCGGTGTTTGCTGGCACGACGAGTTGGGCGAGCACATCAGCCCCAGCCTTGGCGTGGCGGACATGAAGGCTCTGGGCGCGCTTGACTTCCATAACTACAAGGTCGAGGCCCACTCCCACCGTCATCACGTCTTCTCCGGCCAGGGACGCGGCGCCGAGCTGGAATTCGCTCGCGGCTGCCCCTGGTCCTGCACCTTCTGCAACAAGACGCTGTTCCGCAACAAATTCCGCGAACGCGAGGTGGATGCAGTTTTCGCAGAGATCGACCGTCTCATCGCTCGCGGTGTCGACTACGTCTACTTCATCGATGAAATCTTCGGGGTAGGTAGGAACGTGCGCCGGTTGCTGGAAGGCATCGCGGAGCGCCCCATCAATATCGGCTTTCAGACCCGCATTGATCTCTGGGACGAGGAATCTCTCGACTTGCTGGCGCGGGCGCACTGCATCTCCATGGAGTGCGGCATCGAGTCCATCACCGAAAACGGCCGCGAGGAGCTGGAGAAGAACTGCCGCATCAGCACAGAGCGCATTGCGGAGCTGCTTATCCATGCGCGGCGGGGCATCCCTTGGGTGCAGGCCAATCTCATCCTCACCGAGCACGACGACAGAGACGAGATCCGCCGCTGGCAAGACCACCTCAAAGCGCATGGCGTGTGGGTGAGCGAACCGGTGCCGATGTTTCCATTCCCCGGCAGCCCGCTGTACCGCGAGACCTTCGGCGCGCCGCCAGATGACCTGGCTTGGGAGCGCGCTCACCACTACTACACCACTGTTTTTTCGGCTAGGGGCTACAGCGACATCCAGGAGCAGCGCCCGCTGGCGATCGAGGATTTGGAATGCACGTCCTGATCACTGCCGACACGCTGGGTGGCGTTTGGACGTATACGCGCGAGCTGGTCAGCGGGCTTGCCCGGCGCGGTGTCCGCGTCACGCTTGTCAGCTTCGGCGAGATCCCGACCCGCGCACAGTCCGAGTGGTTGAACGCGCTGCCCGAAGTCGACTTCCATCCGACCTCGTTCCGCCTGGAATGGATGCAGGACTCGCAAGCCGACCTGGAAAACTCGGCGGAATATTTGAAGGCGCTGGTGTGGGAGGTCAAGCCCGATCTGCTGCACCTGAGCCAGTTCTTTTATGGCGCGCTGCCGGTGGATGTGCCGCGGCTGGTGGTCGCGCACAGCGATGTTGTGAGCTGGTGGGTTGCCGTCCACGGCCATGAACCCTCGGGGGATGGCTGGATGAACTGGTATCGCGACCTGGTGACCCGGGGCCTGAGCCACGCTACCGCCGTGGTCGCGCCCTCCCAGTGGATGCTGGACCAGCTCGCCACCTTCTACCTCCGGCCGGCGATTGGCAGGGTGATTTACAACGGCCGCTCTCCGGAATTGTTTGATCCCGGCGCTGACAAGCAAGACTGTGTTCTCTCCGTCGGGCGCTTGTGGGATTCCGGCAAGCAAGTGGCACTGCTCACCGAGCAGTCCATGCCGGTTCCGGTTTGCATCGTCGGATCGGATGTTCACCCCCACGAGGCCTTCCGGACAGGGTCACGGCGCAATGGCACTAACGCGGGGCTACACTTCCCAGGGTCCCTCTCCGAAGCGAAGCTTTCCGCTTACTACAGCCGCGCGGCCATCTACGCCGCTACCTCGCGCTACGAACCGTTCGGCCTCGCGCCGGTTGAAGCAGCGCTGTCGCGATGCGCCATTGTCGCCAACGACATTCCAACGTTCCACGAGCTGTGGGGTGACGCGGCTGTTTACTTCCCAAGGAATGATCCTGCAGGCCTCGCGGAAATGGTCCAGCACCTTTACAGCGATCGTCACCTGTTGGAGCGCTGTGCCAACCTTGCCTGTGAACGAGCCCGGGCACGGTTTGCTGCAGACCGGATGGTGGAGGAGTATCTAGCGCTCTACGACGCAATGGTGCCCGCGGAGGTAGCGGCGGCATGAACCACAGGCTCCGCTTCCGCTTCTTCGCGCATTCCTGGATCTCCGATTGGAACCACGGCAACGCGCACTTCCTGCGCGGGCTGGCGCGCGAGCTCGTGCGCATGGGCCACGAGGTCCGTTGCTACGAGCCCTTGGGCGCATGGTCGGTGACCAATCTAATTCAGCAGGAAGGCCAACTGGCACAGGAAGCGATCGAGTATTTCCACCGGCTCTACCCCGACCTTGATGTCCGCTTCTACAAGGACGATTCCTCGTTTCCGGCGTTTGCCGCCAGCGAACTCAGTGGCGCGGACGTAGTCATCATTCACGAGTGGAACGAGCCGCGCATCGTCAACACCGTACTTTCGCTGAAGCGGCAGTTCGGGTTTTACGCCCTGTTCCACGATACCCATCATCGTGCCTACACCAGCCCGCGCGACATACTCCGCTTCCACCTTTACCTCTTCGACGGCGTACTCGCCTTCGGCGACGCCATCCTGCGGATTTACAGGGATGGCTTCGGCATGCCGCGGGCATGGACCTTCCATGAAGCCGCCGATGTGGACAACTTTCGGCCGATACCGCGCCGCAAGCGCATCGATTTGCTGTGGATCGGCAATTGGGGTGATGACGAGCGCACCCGCGAACTGGAAGAATTTTTCATACGGCCGGCGGCGGCCCTCGTCGACCGCAAGGTGGTTGCCCACGGCGTGCGCTATCCCGAGCAGGCGCGCTGGAAGCTGAAGGACGCAGGCATCGACTTCCGCGGCTATCTCCCGAACTTGAGGGCGCCGGCAACCTACGCCGAGAGCATGTTGACCTTGCACGTGCCCCGTCAGCAATACGCGAATGGCCTGAGCGGCGTGCCTACCATCCGCATCTTCGAAGCGTTGGCTTGCGGCGTGCCGCTGCTGTGCTCGCCTTGGAGTGATGACGAAGGCTTGTTCCGCCCCGGCCAGGATTACATAAGCGTTCCCAACGGACGTGCCATGCGCGCCGAGATTGAGCGCCTGCTGTCGGATGAAGCGGCGCAGCGCCAATTGGCCGAGAGTGGCATGGAAACCATCCGCAACCGCCACACCTGCGCTCATCGTGCACGGCAGTTGCTGGAAATCTGCGAGGAGCTGGCGCGATGAGGATCTTTGTCTTCGCATCAAGCCTGACTTCTTCGTACTGGAACGGCGCGGCCACCTACTATCGCGGCATCTACAAGCACCTGAGCGTGCTGGGCCACAAAATCATCTTTGCCGAACCCGACATCTACAACCGCCAGCAGAACCGCGATATCGGAGATTTCAGCTACGCCCGCGTGATCGTTTACCAGACGCCGCGCGATCTCCCTCGGCTGCTGGCGCAAGCCCGCGATGCCGACCTGGTGATCAAGCACAGCGGAGTGGGTGCCGATGACGATGTCATCGAACGCAATGTGCTTCACTGCCGTTCTCCCCACACCGAGGTCGCGTTTTGGGACGTAGATGCGCCCGCCACCCTGGCCCGAACGGAAAATGATCCAAGGGATCGCTTCCGCTTGCTCATCCCACAGTACGATTTCATCTTCACTTATGGTGGCGGGCAGCCCCTGGTGGAGCGCTACCTGGATGCCGGCGCGCGAAACTGCCATCCCGTTTACAACGGGCTTGATCCGGAGACACACCATCCCGTGACGCCGGACCCGGCGCTGGCCTGCGATCTCGCTTTTGTCGGACACCGCCTGCCCGACCGTGAACGCCGAGTTGAAGAGTTCTTCCTGCGCGCCGCCCATCTTGCTCCCGAGATGCGCTTCCTGTTGGGCGGCGAGGGATGGGGAGACAAGCCGCTGCCCTCGAATGTTGGCTGGATTGGACATGTCGCAACTCAGGACCATAACCGGGTTAATTGTTCCGCGCGCATGGTGCTGAACATCAACCGCGAATCCATGGCTGACGCGGGCTTCTCTCCGCCCACCCGCGTCTTCGAGGCCGCCGGCGCCGGTGCCTGCGTCATCACCGATGACTGGCCCGGCATCGAGACTTTCTTCACCCCAGGTCGGGAGATTCTCTTGGCGCGGTCGGCGGAAGGGGTGGTCGAACTGCTGCGTGGCACGAGCGCGGTCCGCGCCCAGGAAATTGGCGCAGCCATGCGGGCTCGCGCTCTCGCCGAGCACACCTACGCCTTGCGCGCCCAGCAAGTGGATGGCATCCTCAGCCGCGCGCACGCCGGGGCCGAGGTCGCGGCCTAGGAGAAAAAACCTTGAAGATCGTCATCTTCGGGTTAGCGATCACTTCTTCGTGGGGCAACGGCCACGCCACCACCTTCCGGGCCCTGTGCCGTGCCTTGCGTGCCCGTGGTCACCGCATCGTTTTTTTTGAGCATGACCTGGAGTGGTATGCCTCCAACCGCGACCTGCCCAACCCGGATTTCTGCACAGTTCACGTCTTTGAAGACTGGAAGCGGACTGTTCCCCTCGCTCGTCGCGAGCTGCGCGACGCCGAGGTTGCCATCGTCGGATCATACTTCCCCGATGGTATTGCCGCCGCCGACGAGGTGCTGGAATCCGACGTGCCGGTGAAGGCCTTCTACGACATCGACACTCCCATCACCGTTGCGGGCTTGCGCCAGCGCGGCGGTACCGAATACCTCCGGGCCGGCCAGCTCCCCGGCTTCGATCTTTACCTCAGCTTCACCGGGGGCTCAATGCTGCGCGAAATCGAGCAGCGTTTCGGCGCTCCCCTCGCCATCCCGCTGTATTGCTCGTTCGATCCCCAGCAATATCGCCGCTTTCCGCCGCACAAGCGCTACGCGTGCGACCTTAGCTACATGGGAACGTACGCCCCCGACCGCCAACCCAAGATTGAGGAACTGTTCTCGGAACCCGCCCGTATGCTTCCGGAGCGTAAATTCCTCCTTGCCGGTCCGCAGTATCCCAAATCATCGCGCTGGCCAGCGAACGTGCGGCGCATCATGCACCTCAATCCCCGCTGGCATGCCCGCTTCTACTCTTCCTCTCGCTTGACTTTGAACGTCACTCGCCGTGACATGGTGCTGGCCGGGTACTCGCCTTCGGTGCGGCTGTTCGAAGCCGCAGCCTGCGGGGCCACCATCGTCTCCGACAACTGGCCCGGGCTGGACACCTTCTTTACGCCCGGAGAAGA
>DASYTX010000002.1:0-4250 GCA_036001865.1 Terriglobales bacterium | reverse complement strand
CCTCGCGCTGGTCTCGCCCGCTTCTTGAGACCAAACATGGCGCGCCGCCAGCATCGCGCAGGATTTGCCCGGCAACTACCCGCTATGAGGGTGTGAGCATTATTGCTCAGACGGCTACATGGTGCTTTGGTTAAGGTGAGAACGGAAAGAAATGAGGCTGTGACAATGAAGAAACTTATGTTGCTAGTTGCGTTGCTCAGCTTGGCTAGCCTGGGTTGGGCAGCGTCGGTGCGGCAGGAGGCCGTCGACCGACTGGACAATGCGGCCAAAGTTCTGCAGGAGATTATGGAGACGCCGGACAAGGGCATCCCGGAAGAGATCCTGGAAGGCGCACGGTGCGTGGCCGTGGTACCGCACATGGTCAAAGGGGGCTTCATCTTCGGAGCCAAGCACGGCAGAGGCGTGGCGACGTGCCGGACGGCGAAGGGCTGGAGCGCGCCGGCGTTCATCACGGTTTCGGGTGGCAGCTGGGGACTGCAGATTGGGGTAGAAGCTGTGGACCTGGTGATGATCATCCAGAATGAAAAGGGCATGCAGAAGCTGCTCTCCAGCAACTTCAAAATCGGAGGGGACGCGTCGGCAGCGGCCGGGCCAGTTGGACGGCATGCTTCGGCCGGCACCGATTGGAAGCTGGACACAGAAATCCTGACCTACTCTCGTGCCAAGGGTGCCTTCGCTGGCCTCACCTTGGAAGGAGCATCGGTCCGCCAGGACAGTGATTCCAGGCGCGCGATGTACGGGCGTAAAGCCACGACTCGGGCTCTGCTGCTGGGTCAAGTAGCGGCGCCACCTGCAGCACAGGGTTTCCTTAACGCGATGAGGGAGGCGAAAGCCCAGGCCATCGCAGCAAGATAGGGTTGAATTGTGCCCGCTCCACTCCGCAGGCACAGGCGACAAACTTTAAGAATCGGGTGCTCACGATGAGCACAGGAGGGCAACATGCTTTGGACGGTTTTCGCGGTTCTTCTGATCCTCTGGCTTCTGGGCTTCGGCTTTCATGTGGGCGGAGGTCTGATCCACCTGTTGATTGTTGTGGCGTTGGTGGTCCTGGTCTTCAACGTAGTGAGCGGACGACGAGTAGCCTGAAGCGAGAAGTGCACGTGGCAACGAGGAGGTCTCTATGTTGGCCTCCTCACGCGTGCTTTCACTGGCCGATGCCTTCAGGCAACGCTTGAAGCGTTGTCGCGAAGGTGAAAGGCGGTTTCAGATATTCGTCCTCGAATGCGAAGGTGACACGATGACCGGCGCTATGAAAACGGGAACCATCATGATGCGGGCTGGCACACTCATCCCGCAATCCGTGCGAGTAGAAGCCGAAACTTATTCGCATGACTGGGGAATGCTCAAAGATTCGGACAGCAACATCCTCGATCGCAACCTCCGAGGAGCTGGCTGGAGCTTCTTCTTTCTCGCTGCCCGCATTCAGGCAATAGCTTGGGGTAAGCGGGGAGAAACAACCGTGCGGAGAGCAATGGCGCACGTACTGACGAAAGTAAAATCGTCGAGATTCAATTGCCTAGAGATAACAGAAATCACCACGAAACGATTCCTGGGCCTTCCTTACGTGCGCGTCTCGGCTCACTCACGGCATATCCAGAACGGCCCACTTCTGCAATCGCGCGCGGAAAGAAGCCGCGCCGAAATGGCCGCTGCCACGGCTGTGGGATAGCACCACGGGGGATACCGTCTGAGCAAATTCGCACACCAGGGTCGCAACTGGATGATCCATCACAAAACCCACCCTTGGTTTCATTTGCTTCTGTCTATCGGATTCCTTGCGGTCTGGGAAAAAGAAAGAAGTCTCGCAACTACGGAGCGCGGCGTGGTGGAAGGCCGGGTGACCGCGCTGAAGACCGAGGCCTCGCGCGATGTCCTTCCGCTCCCGCCACGAAGCCAAGCGCGAGGCCAACCGGCGCGTCATCGATTACGTGAAGCGCCAGGCAGGCATGGCGGTGGATCTGCCGACGGCCGTCGTGAAGCATCCGAAGGCGGTGCAGTAGGCAGTTCGGGACCCATGCAGCAAGGAGGGAAAACTGGGGAAGCCCAAGAAAAGAAATGGCTCCTCAGGTAGGACTCGAACCTACAACCCTCCGGTTAACAGCCGGATGCTCTGCCATTGAGCTACTGAGGAGTGACGAGAAAGCGGCGCCGACAGACGACGCGCACCGTCTTGATTTATAGCACGGCCAAGGCCAAACCTGCTACCGCTCACTTTCCTCCAGATTGGATGCTCTGGTTCGCACCACGACTCGCTGTCCCACGCCCCTTCTGGTAGGCTTCCTTTTAGCGCGAACCACGTCCAATACTTCAGCGTACTCACACCTGTGCGACTCAACCCTGAGAGGTGGCCTGCATGAGAGGAGTACTTCGTTTGTTTTTCTTATGGAGCGTGACGTCCATGGCCATAGCCGCGGCCGCGATGGAGGCCGGCGGCAATCCGGCGGCGCGGGCTACTGGCACTCAGCCCGCAGTCCCGCCCAAGGCCAAGGTGGCGGTGGTCGAAGACGTCCTGCATGGCCGCAAGATCGCTGATCCCTACCGCTGGATGGAGAACGCCGACAGTCCCGAGACCCAGGCCTATGTCGAGGCACAGATCCGCTACACGCGCAGCCTGCTCGATCCTCTGCCCGGCCGTGACAAGATCCGCGCGCGCTTGACGGAGCTGCTGCATATCGGCGATCTCGACAAACCGCGGGTCGGCGGCGAGTACGTCTTCTACACTCGGCGCGAGGGTACGCAGAACCAGCCGATCCTTTACGTGCGCAAGGGACTGAGCGGGCCGGACCGCGTGCTGGTCGATCCCAATCAGCTCGCGGCTGATGGGACCGTCGCCCTGGACTGGTTCTTCCCCTCGCAGGATGGCAAGTATCTAGCTTACGGGACGTCCCCCAGCGGTTCGGAGCGCAGCACGCTGCACGTCATCGAAACCGAATCCGGCAAGCTGCTGCCCGAGCGCATGCCGGACACGCGCTTTTCCAGCGTGGCCTGGAAGAAGGACAACTCCGGCTTCTTCTATACCCGTTTACCCAAGAAGGGCACAGTGCCTGAAGGGGAGGAGAACTACAACCAGAGGCTTTATTACCACGCGCTGGGCGCCGACCCGCAGAAGGACCTGGTCATCTACGGCGAGGGCCGCAACCCGCAGGACATCTATCAGGTCAGCTTGTCCGAAGACGACCGCTACCTGAAGATCACAGTCTTCCAGGGGTGGACCAAAAGCGAGCTGTACCTCAAGGACCTGAAGAGCGATGCTGCGCCGGTTGCCGTGGCCACCGGCAAGAACTTCCTCTACGACGGCGAGGTGTTCAAGGGCACGCTCTACATCCTGACCAACGAGGATACGCCGCGCTATCACGTGCTC
Source organism: Terriglobales bacterium (assembly GCA_036001865.1). Classification (GTDB taxonomy): domain Bacteria; phylum Acidobacteriota; class Terriglobia; order Terriglobales; family Acidobacteriaceae; genus DASYTX01. The sequence goes on along the minus strand of DASYTX010000002.1, from coordinate 889 downwards.
AAGGCGCCGGCGGACAAGCCCGAGCGCGCCAACTGGAAAGAAGTGATCCCGCAGACGGACGCCGTGCTGCAAACCGTGAACGTCTTCGGTGGCCGTCTGTTCGCACAGTATGAAAAGAATGCCAGCGCGCTGGTGAAAGTCTTCAGCCTGGACGGCAAGTTGCTACGCGACGTTCCGCTGCCCTCGATCGGCAGAGTAGAAGAGCCGGGAGGCCAGCCGGAGAGCCGGAATGCCTTCTTCCGCTTCCTCTCCTACACCGTGCCCCCGACCCTCTATCACCACGATTTGGAGACCGGCAAGACCACCCAGTGGGCCAAGGTGGAGGCGCCGATCGATCCGTCGCTCTTCGAGGTCAAGCAAGGGTGGTACACGTCGAAGGACGGTACCCGCGTGCCCATGTTCATCGTCAGCAAGAAAGGTCTGAAGCTCGACGGCATGAACCCCACGCTGCTCTACGGCTACGGCGGCTTCCAGGTCAGCATGACGCCCAACTTCAGTCGCAGCGGATTCCTGTACCTGGAACGCGGCGGCGTGTACGCCGTGGCCAACCTGCGCGGCGGAAGCGAATTCGGCGAGGACTGGCACCGCGCCGGCATGCTGGAGAAGAAGCAGAATGTCTTCGACGATTTCATCGCCGCCGCCGAGTACCTGATCGCGCAGAAGTACACTGACCGTGAACACCTGGCCATCCAGGGCGGCTCCAACGGCGGCCTGCTGGTGGGCGCGGCCATCACCCAGCGTCCCGAGCTGTTCCGCGCGGCGCTGTGTCACGTCCCCCTGCTCGACATGCTGCGCTACCAGAACTTCCACATCGCCAAGCTTTGGATCCCCGAGTACGGATCGGCCGACGATGCCAAGCAGTTCGAATGGCTCTTCGCTTACTCGCCCT
>DASYTX010000001.1:0-4886 GCA_036001865.1 Terriglobales bacterium | reverse complement strand
CCTCGACCACGCGTGCGGCCTCGGCCAGCACCTCAGGGTCGCTGCCGAACAGTTGCGCCGAGATGGGGTGCTCATCATCGTAGAAGTGCAGATAGCGTTGGGCTTTCTTGTCCTTGCCGCGCAGGATGCCGTCGGCGGAGGTGAACTCGGTCATGATCAACCCGCAGCCTTCCATCTCGCGGATAAACCGGCGGAAGACGGTGTCGGTGACCCCGGCCATGGGGGCCAGCACCGTGGCTGGGCGGATTCCTACTCGGCCGATCTGAACACACTCCGGGACGTGTGTGGCACAGTCGCCCTCGGCTGCGACCTCCCTCGTCGGGCTGTCCCAAAACTTGTGCATTCTTCAGTATTGTAGCGTGGCTCAGCGCACCTAGGCGTAGCTGTACGACCAGCTTGCCGGATGTCCGCAAAAATCCGTGCTAGGACGTCTTGCCTGCCTTCCCGTACTTGCGGCGGAAGCGCTCCACCCGGCCGGCGGTATCGATCAGCTTTTGCTTGCCGGTGAAGAACGGATGGCAGTTGGAGCAGATTTCCAGGTGGATATCACCCTTGTGGGTGGAGCGGGTGGCGAAGGTATTCCCGCAGGCGCAGGTGACGCGCACCTCGTGGTAGGCGGGATGGATGCCTGCTTTCATGACTTCTCCTGGATCCAAATTCATTTTACCGGACGAGCGCGACACCGGCAAACCGGCCCATGTGGCCTCAAGTCGCGACTGGAACAAAACCTGGATTCCTCGGGCTTAAAAGCCCTCGGAATGACAACTGAGGGACTTCTGCGGCGGCCCCCTCGACGGCGCTCGGGACGGGGCTCCCGCCGCAGACGGCAAAAGCCCCGCATCCTGCCGGCGCGGGGCTTGAATATTTTTGTGATTGGCGGGGTTGCGGCTACTTGCGGTTGACGGATTTCTTCAGTTCCGCGCCGGCGGTGAATTTCGCCACTCTCTTGGCGGCGATCTTGATGGGTTTGCCGGTTTGGGGGTTGCGACCGGTGCGCGCCCGGCGCTGCGAGGTAGCGAAGGTACCGAATCCGACCAGCGTCACCCGGTCGCCTTTCTTCAGCGCTCCGGTGACACCGTCGATGAAGGCGTCCAGGGCGGCCGCGGAAGTTGCCTTCGTAATACCCGCTGTGCCCGCGATCCTGTCAATGAGATCGGCTTTGTTCATGCAGTCTGCCTCCTTGGGGCAGTGAGTGAAGTGCTGGCCGCCTATTTATGCCGTTCTTACGGACGTTGTCAAGTGCGATGTGGCGGAAATGGGCTTCCCGCGCGGTTTTCCACAGTTTGCCAGTTTTGCACAACTTCCGCGGCAGCCGGAGATGTGCGACAAATGGGCCAAGAACCGTCGTCGGCCTTCGGTCGTCGGTCGTCGGCAAGAACAAAAAACCGTCAACCCGGTTGCGCCACCCGGCACCCGGGACTAGAGTTCGAAAAGAATGGGAAATGTGAGTTCGACACAGGCTGTCTGTCCCTTGTGTGAAGGCTCAGGCTGGAAGCAGCTTGATTCTTCCGGCGCCGAGCGCCGCGTGACCCGCTGTGACTGCGTGCTGGCCAGCCGCGCCCAGCGCCTGCTGGACCAGGCCTGCATCCCGACGCGCTACGAACACTGCGAGCTTTGCAACTTCGACACGCGCTTTCCCGGCGCCAATCCCACTATGGCCGCTGCGCTCCTCAGTGCCGAGAAGTTCGTCCAGGAGTATCCGCTGGAGACCACCGGCCTGCTGCTGATCGGCCCCATCGGGGTGGGCAAGACCCATCTGGCGGCGGGCATCCTCAAAGAGCTGATTACCAGCAAGGGCGTGCCCTGCCTGTTTGGTGACTTCCGCGAGCTGCTCAAAGAAATCCAGAATTCCTATAACGCCTCGGTGCAGACCACTGAACTGGAAGTGCTGCGGCCGGTGTTTGAGACCGAGGTGCTGGTGCTCGACGAACTCGGCGCCGTCAAGCCTACGGAGTGGGTCTGGGACACGGTCAGCCACATCCTGAACACGCGCTACAACCACAAGCGCACCACTATTATCACCACCAACTTCAAAGACCTGCCCCCGGGTGGCGCCGGCGGCCTGCGTGGCGCCGTGCGCGAAGAGACCCTGGGCGACCGCATCGGTGAGCGCATGCGCTCCCGCCTGCATGAGATGTGCAGGGTCATCCGCATGGAGGGCGACGACTTCCGTCAGACCTGGAAGAGCGCCAGCTTCCACTAAGAATCGGGTCATTGAGCCATCGGGTCATCGGGCCATTGAGAAGAACGCCAGGTTCCTGCTGCTCAATGAGCAAATAACTCAATGGCATATGATTCAATCGCTCCGTGCCTCTGTGTCTCTGTGGTTAGAATGAATCGGTGCTGGCGCATTCAGTAGACTTTTCCCCCGAGCGCGATTCCCAGGTCTTCGCCGAGGTCCCGGCCGCGCCCGCGGTATTCCTGCTGCGCGGCGACGACCCGGAAGCCGAGCCCTACGTTTCGAAGACCACCAGCCTGCGCCGGCGCCTGATGCGGCTGCTGGGCGCGCCCGAAGAGCGCAGCCGCCGCCTGAACCTGCGCGAGCGCGTCCATCGCATTGAGTACACGCTCACCGGCTCGGATTTCGAGTCGGGCCTGCTGCTCTACCGCACCCTGCGCGCCGTCTTTCCCAAAGCCTACCGCGAGCGCCTGCGGCTGCGCTTCGCGCCGCTCATCAAGTTCAATCTCGACAATCCTTACCCGCGCGCCTACGTCACCCAGCGCATCACCGGGCTGCGCGGCAAGAGCGTTTACTACGGACCCTTTCCCACGCGGGTGGCAGCGGAAAACTTTCTCAACGACTCCCTCGACCTGTTCAAGATGCGGCGCTGCGACTTCGACCTAAATCCCGACCCGTCCTTCCCCGGCTGCATTTACTCGGAAATGAAGATGTGTCTGGCGCCGTGCTTCAAAGGTTGCAGCGACGCGGAGTACGCCGCTGAAGTCGAGCGCGTGCGGGGATTCTTTGATTCCGGCGGGCAATCGCTGGTGCGTGAACTAGCGGCGCAACGCGACCAGGCCTCTGCCGGCCTGGAGTTCGAGACCGCCGCCGCCTTGCACACCCGCGTCGAAAAAGTGTTGGCTGTCGTGCGCGTGCCGGAGATTGTGCGCCGCCTCGACCTGCTCTCCGGGGTCATAGTCCAACCCTCGTCGGAGAAGGACTCGGTGGCGCTGTTTCCCTTTCAGCAGGGACGGTTCGTCGACGCCATCAAATTCCCTGTTCAGCAGCAGAAAGACTCGAGGCCCCAGTCCATGGAATCGCGCCTGGAAGAAGCGCTTGCGACCGCGGCCCAGCCGGAGCACCTAGGCCGCGCAGCTTCCGAGCTGATGGAAAACATCGCCCTGCTGAAGCGCTGGTACTACCGCAGCGCCAAGGTCGGCGAAATCTTCCTGGCGGACGACAAGGACGAATTGCCGCTGCGCCGCTTGGTGCGCGGGGTCTCGCGCGTGTTACGCGGGGAAAGGGCGGACGCCGACCCCATGAGCACAGCCGCCCGCGAGTACTGGCTGGCGCGCACCCGCTCCCCGGGGCCGGGCGAATGAAAAGGAACCGCCGAGTCCCGCGGATCGTATCAGAGTGCAGGTGGCCTGGTTAGAGACTAGTCTGCTTGGCCACCGGCCCAGTCGAGGTGCAGAATTACCTGTGCAGTTGCAGTGGAAGCGCCCGGCGAAAGGCGCGAAGGAGGGTTCGATGTCGAGAGAGCAGGTACGCTGGTCTGTCGTCGGGTACCTGGCGGCGCTCGCCGTCAGCATCTCCGCGCTGCTGTTGCTGGCTGGGTGCAGCATCAACGTTCGTGACAAGAAAGACGGCAAGGAAGAGAAGGTTGAGATCGAAACGCCGGTCGGCAGCTTGAAGGTGCGCAGCGAGGCCGAACCCACCGAGGTCGGGCTGGCCGTCTACCCCGGAGCGCGGCGCGTCAAGGACGGCGACCACGACAACGGCAGCGCCCACGTCAACATCCAGAGTTCGATGTTTGGGGTAAAGGTGGTGGCCATCAGATACGAGTCCGACGACCCGCCTGATAAGGTCCTCAGCTTCTATCGCAAGGAACTGGGCCGCTACGGCAAAGTCATCGAATGCCCTAACGGCATCGACATGGATATTGAGGACAAGCGGGAGATGGCTCAGGAAGTGCGGTGCGAGAGTTCCCCGAAACACGACCGCAAAAAAGGCGAAGTGGATTTGGCGGTCGGTAGCAGCGAGCGCCATCGCATAATCAACGTCGAGCCCCAGGGCAAGGGCAGCAAGTTCGCTATGGTTTACATCCAGACCCGCGGCGAGCGCGGCACCCTGTAGTCGGTCAGGACCAGCGTCCGGCGGGCGGTAGGATCTTGTACCTACCCCGCGGTCGCTCTGGCCCGCGCCGCCGCCCGCACCAGACCCAGCGCGGTGATGTCGTTCTCCGGCTCGCTGCCACGTTTCTTTTTCGCCGCGAACTTCTTTACTGCCTCCAGCACGGCGCCGCACAGGTCTTGAGCAGCATCGTACTTCGATGACTGCACGACTTTTTGCAGCCGCTCCATGCCGAACTCCTCTGCCCCTCCCGTGGTCTCGACCAATCCACGCGAGGCCACCAGCAACGCTGCACCGGGACGCAAGGCCACCACTCGCGCGTCCTGAGTCGCGTGGGAGAACAGCCCCAGCGGCAACCCGCTGGCCTCCAGCACCGCCACGCCGTCCTGGTCCTTGAGCAGCGCCGGCGTGTGCCCGGCATTGATGTATATCACCGTGCCCACCGCCTCGTTGTAGCAGCCCAGGAACGCGGGAGCGCAGCGCACTCCTTCGGCCGCCTGCAAGATGGCGCGGTTCAGACCCACCGCCAGTTGGGTTAGAGCGTCGCTCTCGTTGAGATCGAGTTCAGTGAACAGAGCAGGAGCTTGCTCGC